>JBGPTG010000135.1:0-8577 GCA_041490545.1 Gammaproteobacteria bacterium | reverse complement strand
TGGACCGCATCGACGAACTGATCTACACGCGGCGGCGCGTGAAGCGCGGTGAAAGCCTGTACCGCGCGGGCGACGCCTTCAATTCGCTCTACGCGGTGCGCAGCGGCTTCTTCAAGACGGTACAGAACCTCGAGGACGGCCGCGACCAGGTGACCGGATTCCACATGGGCGGAGAGATGCTGGGCATGGACGGGATCGGCCCCGAAGTGCACGGCTGCAGCGCGGTCGCGCTGGAGGACGCCGAGGTGTGCGTGATCCCGTATTCCCGGCTGGAGAACCTCGGCCGCGACATGCAGGGCCTGCAGCGCCAGTTCCACAAGGTCATGAGCAGGGAAATCGTGCGCGAGCACGGCGTGATGCTGCTTCTTGGAACGATGCGCGCCGAGGAGCGCCTGGCCGCATTCCTTCTCAATCTCTCGCAACGCTTCACCGCGCGCGGCTACTCGCATTCGGAATTCAACCTGCGCATGACGCGCGAAGAGATCGGCAGCTATCTGGGCCTGAAGCTGGAGACGGTGAGCCGCGCTTTTTCCAGGTTTCAGGAAGAAGGGCTCATCAGCGTGCAGCAGAAGCACATCCAGATCCTGGATGTCGCCGGCCTGAAGCGCGCGATGGGCGGCAAGTCCGGCTGAAGGACATTCGGCGACGAGGAACGAATCATGAAGACATCCGCACACGGCGTATCGGGGAAGGCGGCGGGCAAGCGCGGCGGCGGCCGGGTGCAGGTCACCGCGGGCGCACGCAGACAAGCGCGCTCTGATGCGCTATTCGACGCGTACGCCGACGCCGATCCGGCATACGAGATGTCCGACCCGGTTCTGTACGATCCGATTTTCGGTCTCGGGGCCGCCGCGCGGACGGATCCCGAGACCGGCCTTCCCCCGGAGGTCGCGATCCTGCACGTCGAGGAAGACTGAAGCCGGACTCCGCGCTGCCATGCCGCGTCTCGATCGCGCAAAGGAAGGAGTAAGCCATGGACTACAAGACCATTCTCGTGCATCTCGATCAGAGCGCGCGCGCGACCGAGCGCATCGAGTTGGGGTTTCACCTTGCCGGAGCGTTCGAAGCTCATCTCGTCTGCCTGTTCGCGCTGAGCGAGCCGCGGATCCCCGGGTATGTCCTGGCGGAAGGCGGGATGGCCATCGTCGAGGCGGGCCGGCGCAATCGGGCCGAGGCCGCGGCCGCAGCAAAAGTCGCGTTCGACGCCGCGGCGGGCAGGAACGGGGGCATCCAGGCCGAATGGCGCGCGTCCGAACGCGATGCACTCGATGTCATGCGCCTCGGCGCGCGCTACGCAGACCTCGCGATCATCGGGCAGCGCGAGCGCGGCGCCAGGCGGGACGACGGGCTTGACCCGGAATTCGTCGAGGAATTCGTGCTTTCCGCCGGGCGCCCGGTGCTGGTCGTTCCCTATGCCGGACGTTTCGCCCGGATCGGCACCCGGGCGCTCGTTGCCTGGGATGCAGGACAGCCCGCAGCGCGGGCGGTCGTCGACGCTCTGCCGCTGCTTGCGCGCGCGGAGGAAGTGCAGGTGATGGTCTTTGATCCTGACAAGGGCCGGGCCGACCACGGAGACATCCCGGGGGCGGACATTGCGCTCTACCTCGCCCGCCATGGGGTCAAGGTGCGGGTTTCGGAGCAACGTTGCGGAGACGAGAAAATCGGCGAGCAGATGCTGTCGCGAGCCGCCGACATGGACGCCGACTTCATCGTGATGGGGGCATACGGACACTCGCGCGTTCGCGAACTGGTGCTCGGGGGCGTGACACGCACGCTGCTCGAGTCGATGACCGCGCCGGTGCTGATGTCGCACTGAGCGGCGATGCTGCCGCAGGGGAGGCCTGCGTTACATTCCGAGTATTCGTCCGATCTCGGCGATGTACTGGCTCGCCTGGAAGCCATCGGCGACCGCGGTTTGCAGGCCCTTCTCGATCGCTTGGCGCATGCCCTGCAGCCCCTCCCTCACCCAATGGTGCCTGCGGATCGGGGAGTTGAGCACGTTCTTGAGCGTCTCCACTTCATCCTGCAGAAGCTGAACGTCGCTCGAGCCCCCGCGGACCTTCGCGAGGTCGCGCTCGAGGGCGTGGATCAGCTTCTCGACGGCCGCGAAATCGATCTCCTGCGGACTCTGCTTGGGGCTCTTGTCTGGTGCCATGGAAAATCCTCCGAACGAATGCTAATTGCGACGGGCGGACCTCATGAAGGCGGACGCGCGCCCGCGCTCTCCGAAAATGCGGCGCCGCTGCGCCGGACCACGTTCATGTTCGCACGATCCGAGACGATGCGCCCGTCGACCAGTTCGACGATGCGGTCGCAGCGCTGCGCGAGACGCGGGTCGTGCGTGACGATGAGAAAGGTCGTGCCGCCCGCTTCGTTGACCGCGCGCAGCACGTCGAACACGCCGTCGGCCGAGTTGGTGTCCAGGTTTCCGGTGGGCTCGTCTGCGAGTACAAGTGCCGGGTTCATGGCGAGTGCACGCGCGACGGCCACCCGCTGCTGCTGGCCGCCGGAGATGTCGTTCGTCCTGTGGTCCTTCCAGCGGGTGAGCCCCACCTCGTCGAGCAGCGCCGCGGCCCGCTCGCGCATCTCTGCGTCCGGATGCCCGCGCACTGCGAGCATGGGCATCATCACGTTTTCGAGCGCCGTGAATGCCGGCAGCAGGTAGTGATACTGGAACACGAATCCGATGGATCGCCCGCGCAGGCGCGTGCGCTCGGCGTCGCCCAGCTTGTCCGTTTCGATTCCCTGGATCCACACCTTTCCGCGGGTGGGCTGATCGAGCAGCCCGATGAGGTTCAGCAAGGTACTCTTGCCGCCCCCTGAAGGACCGATCAGCGCGGCGAATTCCCCTCGCCCGAGAGTGAAATCGATTCCGTGCAGCACCTCCATTTCCACAGGTGTCCCGACCGCGTAGGACTTGTGCACGCCTTCAAGACGCAGGGTTTCGGCAGGCACGGTTTCAGCCACGGATCGCCACCGCCGGATCCAGTTTCGCGGCGCGCCGAGCGGGGATCACCGCGGCCAGGGTTCCCACGAGCGTCGCCCCGGCGGCCGCGAGCACGAACAACGACGGCTCGACTTCGATGACGAAAATCGGAGTCCCGTCGGGATTCTTCGCCATGCCGCGCCACGCCGCCAGAAACGCCCAGCCGAGGGTGGAACCGAACAGCGAGCCCACCAGTCCCATCGTTGCACCTTGCAGAAGGAACAGGCGCAGCACCTGTGCGCGCGAGGTGCCCATTGCCCTGAGGATGCCGATCTCCTTCGATTTCTGCACCACCGATACCACAAGCACGCTGGCGATGCCGAGCGCGGCCGTGAGACCGACGAAAAAGCGGATCAGGGTATTGGAGAGCGTCTGCGCGGCCATGGCGGTGAAGAATTGAGCATTGGTCTTGATCCAGCTGTCTGCTTCCTGCCCGGTTTCGTCCTGGATCGCCTGCGCGATCGTTTCGGCCGTGAACGGGTCGTCGACCTTGATCTCGATGCTGGACACTCCGCCGACCAGATCCATGAGATTCTGTGCCACGCGAAGGCCGATGTAGACGTTGCGCTCGTTCACCCCCTTGCTGCCGAAATCGAAAATGGCGGTCACGCTGAGCGTTTCCGATGCGCCGGTGGGACTGGTCAGGCGCACTTTGTCGCCGACGCTCGCGCCCAGGTCCTTCGCCAGCTCGGTACCGATGACGATGTCGGAACTCGCGACCGACAGCTTTCCCGCGACGATCTTTTCGGCAAGCGCGATGACTTTCATGTAGCTGTCGGCTTCGATGCCGGTGACGGTGACTGCCTTGTTCGCGTCTCCGCGCAGCGCAAAGCCGGGGCCGGAAACGACCGGCGTGGCTGCGATCACTCCCGGCAGGCGCTCGATCTGCGCCCGCACTTTCTGCCACTGGTCTATCGAGCGCAGTTGCTGAGACCTGGGTTGCACCAGCGCGGCGATCTGCGCTTTTTTGCCCCTGCGCTGCGGGCGTGCAACCTGTTCTGGAGGCAGAACGACGATAGGCGCCATGTAGTTCAAGGTCCGGCGAATGATGTTCGATTGCAGTCCGGTGATCAGCGCCGACATGAATACGATCACGCCGACGCCGAGCGCGACCCCGAGGATGATGAGAAGGGTCTGCGCCGAGCCCTCGCGCATGAAGCGCATAGCTGCGATCCACTCGAAAGGCGCAAAGCGGTTCACTTGAGCCCGTTCGCCGGGGCCACGGCGCGGACGCGCTGTCCCGCCTTGACCAGCGCGTTGGTCACGGGAATCAAGTCGTCTCCGGGTTCGACGCCTTCGAGTACTTCGACGCGCCTATCGCCGCGCAGCCCGAGCTTCACCGGCATGCGCACGGCGCGGAACCCGCGGATCGCAAGTACCCAGGGCTCGGGTCCGGACGCGTCGCGCACGGTTTCGGCCGGAACGATCACGGTATCGGCCCGGCGCGCGACTTCGATGTCCACCGAGACCGTCATGTCCTGGCGCAGGTACGCCGGCGGACTCGCTACCCTGAGCTTGACTTCGACCGCGCCGCGCAGCGGATCGACCCCCGGATTGATATAGACGAGCTCCGCCGCGAAGCGCTCGCCCGGAAACGCGTCGGCCGATCCCAGCGCCTTCTGCCCGAGCGCGAGCCGAGACAGCTGGCGCTCGTCGATCTGCACCACGATCTGGGTTTCACCGGCGGGGGCGAGCGCCATCAACTCCTTGCCTGCCTGGGCGACGTTCCCCGCCTCGATGCCGCGCGCGATGAGGACGCCGTCGACCGGCGCCCGGATCACCGTCTGCTCGAGCTTCACCTGTGCCGCGCGCAGGTTGGCCCGCGCCTGCTCGAGCGCGGTCTGCGCGAGCGCATAGTCACTGCCGGAAGCACCGTTGGTCTGCACTTGCAGGCGTGCTGCGCGAAGCTGGCTGTCGGCCACGTCGAGGTTGCGCTTCGCGTCGTCGAGCTGCGACTGGCCGACGAATCCTTTTTCGCGCAGCGACAGTGAGCGCTCGTAGGCCTGGCGGGCCTGCAGTGCGTTGGCCTGGGCCTGGACTAGAGCTTGCTCCGCCGCAGGCAGGGCCACTTCGCGCAACTGGCGCACTTTGGCTTCGGCCTGCGCGACGCTCGCCCGGGCCTGATCGAGCGCCGCGCGCTCGTCCCTGTCGTCGAGCGCGATCAGGATCTCGTTGCGGGTCACGGCCTGCCCTTCCTGCACGGGGATGCGGGCGACGCGCTCGGTGATCACGGCTCCGACGGAGACGCGCTGCGGCGTGATGATGCGGCCGCTCGCAACGACGCTCTGCACCAGGTCGCCGCGCACCGCCTCGTAGCTTTCCGCGGGCTTCCCCAGAATCACGTCGCGCGAAGCAAAACCCAGTGCCGCCAGGGCGGCCACTGCCAGCAGAATTCGCCACAGCCATCGGCGATATTGCAGAATGTGATTCAAGTTCAGAGGCATCATTGCCGACTCTTCAGGGACGCGGGTGCGGCACCGCAGTTCCTTCCGCCATGCTATTGGGAGCTGCGCCGGCACGGTTGACCTAGATCAAGCCATCCGTATTCTTGGGCCGGGTCGAGCATGAGCCGCAGCGAGAGGCGACACCAGAGACTCGAGGCCGATCCGCGCGCCGTCTGCCCCGGTCTAGGCGACGCCGGGACGCGCGGCCAGGTCCAGCGTGGCGCGCTTCACTGCAGCATCGTCGGGATGATCCGAGATCTCGAATCCAAGCTTCTTGCACAAGCCGAGCATCGGCTGGTTTCCCGCGAGGACATGGCCCAGCATCGTGCGCAGCCCGCGCCAGCGCGCGACTTCGATCAGCCGCTCGAGCATGCGCCGTCCCAGGCCTTTGCACTGCCAGGCGTCCGCCACCACGAGGGCAAATTCGCAGGTCTGCCAGTCCGGGTTGGTGGCGTAGCGGGCCACGGCGATCTCGATGTCGCGTCCGCCTTCCTCGCGCACGGCGACGAAGGCCATGTCGCGGTCGTAGTCGATCTGCGTGAAGCGCGCGAGCATCGCCGGGGTGAGTTCGCGCACCGAGTTCATGAAGCGGAAATAGCGGCTGTTCTCGGACAGGCCCCGCACGAACGCCTGCTCCATGTCGGCGTCCTCGGGCCGGATCGGGCGCAGCAGGACGGAGCTGCCGTCGGCCAGCGGCCAGGTCGTCACCAGGTCCTCCGGGTAGGGATGGATCGCCAGATGGGAATAGCGGCTGCGCATCGGCCGCGGGTCGCGCACGACGATACGCGCATCGACGGCGACCGCGCCGCTCTCGTCAACGATCAGCGGATTGATGTCGAGCGCCTCGATCCCGGGAAGTTCGCAGACGATCTCCGAGACGCGCAGCAGCACCGATTCCAGCGCCTGCATGTTGACAGCGGGCAGGTTGCGGAAGTTACCCAGCAGCCGCGAGACGCGCGTGCTGCGCACCATGTCGGCGACGAGGAACGCGTTGAGCGGCGGCAGCGCGACGGCGCGGTCGCGGTGTATCTCCACCGTCGTGCCGCCTGAGCCGAAGCTGATCGCGGGACCGAACACGCTGTCGCGCATGACGCCGATCATCAGCTCGCGCCCGTTCGGGCGCACGATCATCGGCTCGATGGTGACACCGGTGAGGCGCGCCCCGGGCTGCTTGCGGCCAACGGCCTCGAGCATTTCCTGGTAGGCCAAGCGCACCGCCGCGGCGTCGTTCAGGTTGAGGCGCACGCCTCCGACGTCGCTCTTGTGGCTGATGTCGGGCGAGTCGATCTTCATGGCGACCGGAAAGCCGATCTCCCGCGCCATCAGCATTGCATCGTGCGGCGAGCGCGCGAGGACCGCGCGCGCGATCGGGATGTGGAACGCCGCGAGCAAAGCCTTGGACTCGGTTTCGCTCAGGAGACTGCGCCGCTCCGCGAGCACCGCGTCGATGACGAACTGCGCTCCCTCGCGGTCCGGGGGCGCTTTGTGTGCGAGCGGTCCCGGGGTCTGCAGCAACGTCTGCTGGTTGCGATAGAACGCGGCGAGATGGGCGAACATCTCCACCGCCGGATCGGGCGTGCGGAATACGGGAATGCGCGCCTCCTGCAGGACCTTGCGCCCGGCCCCGACGCTCGCTTCGCCCATCCAGCAGGCGATCGTCGGCTTGGACGCTTCCCGCGCCGTTTGCGCGATCACGCGCGCAATCTCTTCGGCATCGGTCATCGCCTGAGGCGTGAGTATCGCGAGCACGCCATCGACGCCGTCGTCGGCGAGGCAGGCGGACACGGCGGCACGGTAGCGCGCGCTGTCGGCGTCGCCGATGAGGTCGATGGGATTGCCGTGCGACCAGTTGGCGGGCAGCGCCTGCCGCAGGGATTCGATCGTCGCGGGGGAAAGTTCGGCAAGCGCAAGGCCGAGGTCGGCGGCGTGGTCGGCCGCCATCACTCCGGGGCCGCCGCCGTTGGTGATCACGGCGAGCCGGTTGCCGCGCGGCCGGACGCGCGAGGCGAGCGCCTGCGCGGCGGCCACCAGCTGGCCTACTGTGGTGACGCGCACCACCCCGGCGCGCCTCACCGCCGCGTCGAACACGTCGTCGGTCCCGACGATCGCCCCGGTGTGCGAGACTGCGGCGCGCGATCCGGCCGGATGCCTTCCAACCTTCATGACGATCACCGGCTTGACGCGCGCCGCCGCGCGCAGGCTGGAAAGAAATCGTCGTGCGTCGCGTATGCCCTCGATGTAGAGAAGGATGTGCTCGGTCTTGGAGTCGTTCGCCAGGTAGTCGATGATCTCGCCGAAGTCGACGTCGCCCGAGCCGCCGAGCGACACCACGCTGGAAAACCCGATCGCGTTGGGAGTCGCCCAGTCGAGCATCGCCGCGCACACCGCCCCGGACTGCGAGACCAGGCCAAGCGATCCCGCGCGCGCCGTTCCGCGCGCAAAAGTCGCGTTCAGGCCGATCTCGGGCCGCAGGATGCCCAGGCAATTGGGACCGATGAGCCTTACGCCGTAGCGCCGCGCGTTGTCGAGCAGGGCGCGCTCGAGCTTGGCGCCTTCGGGTCCGGCCTCGCCGAAGCCGGCGGTGATCACCACTGCGGCGCGCACCCCGGCGCGTCCGCATTCCTCGATGATGCCAGGCACGGTGCGCGCGGGCGTGGCAATGACTGCGAGCTCGACCGGTTTCGGCAGCACGCTGACCGAGGCGTAGCAGGGCACGCCGCGCACGCTCGCGTACTTCGGGTTCACCGCGTAGAGCGCTCCCCGGAAACCCGAGGCGAGCATGTTGGCGATGAGGACCGTACCGACCTTGCCTGCGATCTCGCTCGCGCCGACGATCGCGACCGAGGCTGGTTCGAAGAGCGGCGTCAGGTAGTGGTGGTTCGAGCCGTCTATCGCGACGTCTGTCTTCATGGGCGTTCCCCGCGATGGTGCCTTTCCGCGTACAGCGCACAATCACAGCAAGCGACGACGCGCCGGCAAAGCGGGGCGCCCGCAACAGGGGGCGTTCCCCGCCGCCTCCTACTCCGGTCTCTTGGAATCGTCGAAGTTCTTGTCCATCGCCTTGATGGAATCCATCAGGAGCTGGACCGCGTACTTGGTGTTGTGGATGCCCTTGCTGCCGTCCTCCAGCACGAACTTGTAGTTGTA
>JBGPTG010000134.1:0-8588 GCA_041490545.1 Gammaproteobacteria bacterium | reverse complement strand
GGCGACGAAGTGCTCATGGCCGATCCGTCCTATCCCTGCAACCGGAATTTTGTGCGACTGTTCGGCGGAGTTCCAAGCATGATCCCGGTGGGCGAAAAGCAACTCTACCAGCCTCTGGACTCAGACATACGCGCCCGCTGGGGCCCCAGGACGCGCGGCGTGCTCATCGCGACACCCTCGAATCCGACCGGATCCGTAATTCGGGAGGAAGAACTCCGGGCAATTATCGAATCGGCGCGGAACAGGGGCGGGTTCGTGATCGTAGATGAAATCTACCAAGGGCTCGCCTACGACGACGCGGTGAATCCGTCCGCGCTCGCTCTCGCCGAGGATGTGTTCGTGGTCAACAGCTTTTCCAAGTACTTCAACATGACCGGCTGGAGACTGGGCTGGGTAGTCGCTCCGGCCTCGCACGTGCGCGAAATCGAAAAGCTTGCCCAAAACGTATTCATCTGCCCGTCCGCCCCGGCTCAATACGGAGCGCTCGCCGCGTTTCAACCAGACACGCTCGCCGTACTCGAAGATCGGCGGCTTGAGTTTCAGCGTCGGCGCGACTATCTCGTGCCTGCGTTGCGCGAACTGGGATTCCGAATCCCGATCACCCCCAAGGGGGCGTTCTACGTTTACGCTGGATGCGAAAATTTCGCCGCTGACAGCTCGGAATTTTCTCTTCGAGTCCTGCACGAAGCCGGCGTCGCCATTGCCCCAGGAGCAGATTTTGGCGTGAACCAGGCCCGGCAGCACGTGCGTTTTGCCTATACACGTGCTCTCGAAGATCTCAAGGAAGGCGTGGAAAGCATCGACCGGATGCTTAGAATGGGACGCAACGATTGAAACCCCGGTGGCGCACCCGAACGAGGCTCGCCGAATCAGATTTCGCTACGCACGGGCGCGCGATTGACCTGACGCACCGCCTGCTGCAACCGCTCCTTTTCTGCAATGACCTTCTGAGCGTATTGGCTCGAAGGGTCGGCAAGAGCCCCGTTGTAGAACTGCAGTCCCGCTTCCAGGCTTCCGGTACGGCGGATGTACTCCTTGAGGATTCGCGACCCTAGCGAGATGTTTATGACAGGATCAAGCAGGGCCTCATCCCCACCGTGTTCGAGCAACTTGTCCTGGTGGTGCTTGGGAATGACTTGCATGAGCCCTCGCGCACCGACGACGCTCTCTGCGACCGGATTAAATCGCGACTCGATCGCCATCACGGCCAGAATCAGAAGGGGATCGAGTCCCACCTGCTCGCCTGCGTCGTACGCCGCCCCCACAAATTGCTCCGTAATGTCCGGAGCGATCCGGTACCGCTTGGAGACGTAGGTGACCAGTGCCCGGAGCTTCCGGCTGTTTACGCCGTCGATGGAGTCCGACTGCGCCAGCGAACCATCGTAGCGAATCGCGCCTATGCTGCTCGAACGTCCGGAACCGTCTTCCACCGGCTGGAAGTGGACGGCGCGGATCAGAACCAGCGCCACGGCAACCAACCCGATCAGCGCGAGGCCGTGATGCAGTATTGCCGCTGCCGTTCCTAGGCGCATTAGCAGGCGGGCTTTCGACTGGGCTGTATTCATAACAAAGTCCCTCCACGGGTCGTGGGCTTCTCCAAGATTTCGGGAAGAGGCGATCCCGTTGGACCTTGGAAGTTGATGCTGCAGTGCAGCATTCGCTACTTTAACCAAGTTACTCAGGTAACGTCAAGAAAAACATCCCATTACTTACCAATGACTTGCAGGATGCGAGGTCGCTTGCATGCGCAAAACTGCTGCCGGAAAACGCCGGCTTGAACCCACGACGACCTGATAAACTACAAACGTCACTCGGCCGCAAAGCTGGGGGCAATTTCTCTTCTTCGCTCGAATGTCTGCGGCCAGGCCGAAGCCCTGGCTCCGGCTTGGCCGCAGTTCATTCGCAGGCTCACTCAGGGCCTGGAACCCGTCGGAAATGGCCAAGCAGCAGCGGGATTCAATGCAGTCCTCGCCCCGGGTGCTGCCCCCGCCGCGGGATCAGACGCCGCCGACCCGATTGCCGGAGTTCCCGGCCGTGCAGCCACCTTCCCGGCCACTTTCTTCCTGGGCTTTGCCGATTTGCTGACGGTCTTCCTCAGCGTCGCCCTTTTCGTCGCGGGTTTCTTTGACGACCTACTCTTGGCTTTCTTTTTTACCGACCTCTTCTTCTTCTTTTTCTTTGCCGCCTTCTTGGCTTTCCTCTTCTTTGCCATGACTACCTCCATCAAGAGTTAAGAGAACAAACGCTCCGAGTCCACCCGTCGGGCAGAACTCATCCAATCCCCGCGGATCCCCCCGGAGGACTGAATTGCTAAGATGCCCTGCTCGATACCAAGTCTTGGTACAGGATGTCGGGATCCAGTTTGATCCCCACATCCCAAACCACGGTGAATGCCTTGTCGTCGAGCTCCGCGCTGCAGAATTTTTCAACATCCCGCCAGGCCTTGAATGCACCCACCTCAAGGAGATTTCCGAGAAACACGCTTCCTTCCAACCCATCGTCAAACTTTAGCCAAAGCTTGTAGTCTTTCGATGCCCTGCATTGGGTTACGCGATGCACGCAAGATCCCCTTCGAAGTACCGGTTGGACCAGGAGCACACTACTCCCAACTGAGCGCTCCACCAGTCTGATATTCGATCACGCGAGTTTCGAAGAAATTTCGCTCCTTCTTCAGATCAGTCATCTCGCTCATCCAAGGAAATGGATTACTGGCTCCGCCGAACATCAGTTCGACACCGATTTGCTGGCAGCGACGATTGGCGATGTAACGCAGGTATTCCTTGAACATCGGCGCGTTGAGTCCCAGGACTCCTCGCGGCATCGTGTCTTCCGCATAGCGATACTCAAGCTCGACCGCTTTTCCGACGAGGCTCTGCACTTCCTCGCGAAACGTCGCAGTCCACAGGTGCGGATTCTCCATCTTGATCTGGTTGATCAAGTCGATGCCAAAATTGCAATGCATCGATTCATCCCGAAGGATGTATTGGTACTGCTCCGCGGCACCCGTCATCTTGTTCTGCCGACCGAGCGCCAGGATCTGTGTAAACCCCACATAGAAAAACAGCCCCTCCATCAGGCACGCAAATACAATCAGGCTAAGCAGCAGTTTTTGATCCGCTTCGGGCGTCCCAGTCTTGAATGACGGATCGGTCAGAATATCGATGAAAGGGATTAGGAATTCGTCTTTGTCCCTGATGCTGGCAATCTCGTGATAGGCGTTGAACACCTCGCCCTCGTCCAATTGCAGGCTCTCGACAATGTACTGATAAGCGTGCGTATGTATGGCTTCTTCGAAAGCCTGTCGTAGCAGATATTGACGACACTCTGGCGCAGTAATATGGCGGTATGTCCCAAGAACAATATTGTTCGCCGCCAGTGAATCGGCTGTGACAAAAAAGCCCAAATTGCGTTTGACGAGGCGACGCTCGTCTTCCGTCAGACCGTTGGGATCTTTCCACAGTGCAATATCGCGACTCATATTGATTTCCTGCGGCATCCAGTGGTTGGCGCACCCCGCCAGATATTTTTCCCAAGCCCACTTGTACTTGAACGGCACCAACTGATTCACGTCGGCGCGGGCGTTTATGATGCGCTTGTCCTCGACCCGTACCCGGCGATGACTATCCTTCGCCAAGTACGCTTCTTCAGGCATGGCCGCAACCGCCGGTGGCGGAGAGAAACCCGCCACGGTCCGCAAATCTAGACCCGGAATGGCTTCTGCGCCGATGTCGTCAAAAGAAAGCATGCATCTCCCCCAGGTCGTCGTGACCGTACAAATCTACTGACACGCTTCGCATTCGGGATCGTCGATCTTGCAGGACTTGACTCCGGCTTCGCCGGACGGATTCGAAGCTGAGGCCGCTCCAGATACCGCAGAGAACATTCCGCCTTCCGCCGGCACGGCATTGAGCTGCCCTGCCCTTACCGTTGATTTCTCAGCGTGGGTAGCGCCAACAGCACGCAAGTAATACGTGGTTTTCAGCCCCCTCTGCCACGCGAGCTTGTAACTTTCATCCAGTTTTTTCCCCGAAGCCTGGCCTATATAGATATTGAGGGACTGCGACTGGTCTATCCATTTCTGCCGACGCGCGGCCGCTTCCACAATCCACAGGGGATCAATCTCAAACGCCGTTGCGTACAGGCGTCGAAGATCCGGCGGTATTCGGTCTATGCGCGCCAGGTTGCCGTCGAAGTACTTCAAATCCGCAATCATGACTTCGTCCCACAGCCCAAGCTTCTTCAGATCGGCAACCAGATATTCGTTAACAACCGTGAACTCGCCGGACAGGTTCGATTTCACAAAGAGGTTCTGAAAGGTCGGCTCGATCGAGGCCGACACTCCGATGATGTTGGATATGGTCGCGGTCGGAGCAATGGCCAAGCAGTTGGAATTACGCATGCCATGCCGCTTGATCCGCTCGCGCAACGCCTCCCAGTCCATTGATTCGGACATGTCGATATCGACAAAGCCACCGCGCTCCTCGCGGAGCAGCGCCAGCGTATCCTGGGGTAGGATGCCACGGTCCCACAGCGAATCGCGATACGAGGCATAGCGTCCGCGCTCTTCTGCGAGTTCGGTCGACGCCCCGTAGGCAAAGTACGCGACCGCCTCCATGGACCGGTCGGCAAAGTCTACGGCTTCCTGCGTTCCATAGGGCACGCGCAGAACATGCAGGCAGTCCTGAAAGCCCATGACACCCAGCCCGACCGGCCTGTGTTTCACGTTAGAGTCGCGCGCCTTGCGCACAGCGTAATAGTTGATGTCGATTACGTTGTCGAGCATACGCATCGCGATCGCGACTGTTTTCTTCAGCTTTTCGTGATCAAGCCCGCCGCCCTTCATGTGGGCAACCATGTTGATCGAGCCTAGATTGCACACCGCGATCTCTGAATCGTTCGTGTTGAGCGTGATTTCAGTGCAGAGGTTCGAACTGTGAACCACTCCGGCGTGCTGCTGTGGCGAGCGGATGTTGCATGGGTCCTTGAACGTAATCCAAGGATGCCCCGTCTCGAAAAGCATTGAGAGCATCTTTCTCCACAACTGCACCGCAGGAATCTTCTTGTGGAGCTTCAACCCGCCGCTTGCTGCCAGTTCTTCGTAGCCGATATAGGCCTTTTCGAATTCGCGGCCATACTTGTCGTGCAAATCGGGAACATCTGACGGACTGAACAGCGTCCATTCCGCGTTCTGCATGAGACGTTTCATGAAGAGATCCGGAATCCAGTTCGCGGTATTCATGTCGTGCGTGCGCCGGCGATCATCTCCGGTGTTCTTCCGCAACTCGAGAAACTCCTCGATGTCCAGATGCCAGGTTTCCAGATATGCACACACCGCGCCCTTGCGTTTGCCGCCCTGATTGACCGCCACGGCAGTGTCGTTTACGACTTTCAGGAAAGGCACGACACCCTGAGACTTGCCGTTGGTCCCTTTGATATGCGACCCAAGCGCGCGCACGGGTGTCCAGTCATTGCCCAACCCCCCCGCATACTTGGCGAGCAAGGCATTCTCCTTGATGGCCTCGTAGATGCCGTCAAGGTTGTCCGATACCGTGGTGAGATAGCATGAGGAGAGTTGCGATCGCGTAGTGCCCGCGTTGAAAAGCGTAGGCGTCGAGCTCATGAAATCGAAAGAGGAAAGGACACCGTAGAACTCGATAGCATGCGACTCGCGGTCTATCTCGTTTAGGGCCAATCCCATCGCTACTCGCATGAAAAATGCCTGGGGCAGCTCAATGCGCTGACCCATCTCATGCAGGAAATAGCGGTCGTACAGGGTCTGTAGCCCAAGATATCCGAACTTAAGGTCACGGGACGCGTCCAATGCCGCGCCCAACGTCTTCAAGTCGAAATTGGCGAGGCGCTCATCGAGCAACTCGGCTTGAATTCCACGCTTGATGAATTGGGGAAAGTAATCTGCATAGCGTTTGTGCATCTCGGCCTGCGACACTTCCTCTCCCAATACTTCGCGCCGGATCGTGTGCAAAAGCAGCCGCGACGTCACATAACTGTAGGCAGGATCTTTTTCAAGGAGGGCGCGCGCTGAGAGAATTGCGGATTTTCTGACTTCCTCGGCGGGGACGCCGTCATAGATATTCTTCAGGGTTTCGGCGAGGATCAGTTTGGGATCCACTGCCTCACCCAATCCTTCGCAAGCCGACGCGATCAGCTCACCTAGCCGCGCCGAATCGAGCGGCTGGCGCCTGCCATCTTCGACGACGTGCAGCAGGGGCCTGGTCACCGACCTCTTTTGGGCTGCCTCGCTCGCGCGCGCTTCAGCGCGCTTCTCGCGGTACAACACGTACGCCCTCGCAACTTCGTGCTCGCCCGAACGCATCAGAGCGAGTTCCACCTGGTCCTGCACATCTTCGATGTGAAAGGTACCCCCCGCAGGCTGTCGCCTTTTCAGGACCCCGACAACGGCTTCGGTCAGGCCGAGGACCAGTTCCCGAATTCGCGCGGATGCCGCCCCTTGGCCCCCTTCCACGGCAAGAAACGCCTTGGTCACTGCCACCGAGATCTTGCCGGGCTCGAATCCGACAACCGCACCGTTGCGGCGAATGACCTTGTATTCCGAATACGGGAACGCGCTGGCGACAGTTACCTCGGGAATACTGGCGCCGGAAACCGGCTGGAGGGTCGTCGCGTCGGCCGCAATCTGCATAAACGGTCTCCTCTTTTCGTGAGCCGCTTATCTGCGCAGACGGGCGGCCTGCCGGGACAGTTGGGACAATTCTCCCCGACCACAATATATAGTATCCGAGTTGAAGTTTGCAACTAATTCTTGTGTACTGTCAAGATTGCAGAGCTGCAGCACACCGTCAGGGCCACCCGAATGGAATTGGCACGCTCAAGCGCCGCAGGCGTGTAGCCACACGGCCGAAAGGGAACTTGGCGCCAGTCAGCGCCGCCGGACGGTGTTCTTGATTCGAGCAAGCGCGGCCCGATAGCGCGCCCACTCGAAAGAGGACCCGGGGTCAGTCTTGCGTCCCAGGGCAATGTCCGAGTGGCCGACGATGTCGACGATCGGGTACTTGTCGTGCAGGGTGACCGTGAGCAGCGCGAGACGCCCGTACTGCAATTCGGTGTAGGCCAGGTCGTCCGTGCCTTCGAGTTCGACCCCCACGGAGAAATCGTTGCAGCGTTCGCGCCCGCGCCAAGTCGACAGGCCCGCATGCCAAGCGCGGCTTGCGCACGGTACGAACTGGATCAGCTCCCCCCTGCGGCGAATAAGGAAATGTGCCGAAACCCTGAGCCCTTGCAGGCTTTCGAAATAAGGGTGGGTCGAAAAATCGAGGGAATTCGCGAAGAACTGCATGACGGCATCTCCTCCGAATTCCCCGGGAGGCAGACTGATGTTGTGTATGACCAGCAGCGTTACTTGCGCATCGTTCGGGCGCTCGTCGCAATTCTGAGATGGAATTTGCCCCGCCTCTGCCAGCAGACCGCCAGAGTCAAGAGCGCTCGGATCCACTCAGTGAATTCCCAGCCGTTCCATCCGATAGCGCAAAGCCCTGAAAGTGATGCCGAGGAGTTTTGCGGCGGCCGTTCGGTTGAAGCGCGTCTTTTCCAGCGCGTCAAGGATGGCTTCCTTTTCGATACGATCCAGATACTCCTGCAGGGGCCACCTGGAACTTGCGCGCTCCGTATCGCGAACGGCAAGCGCTGGCGTCGCAAGTTGCAGGTCGGCCGGCTGGATCACCCGGCTGGCGGCAAGTGCGATGGCGCGCTCAAGGATGTTCTCCAACTCGCGCGTATTGCCGGGAAAATCGTAGGCTGCAAGCGCGCTCTTCGCCGCGTCGGAAAGCCGCGCCGGCTCCTTTCCGCCACCCGACAGCCGTAGCAGAATTGCGTCCGCCAGCACCGGAATGTCCTCGCGGCACTCCCGAAGCGACGGCATCCTCAGTTCGATGACAGCAAGCCGGTAGTAAAGATCCTGGCGGAATTTTCCGGATTCCACGCGCGCGGCCAGGTTTTGGTGCGTTGCACAGATGAATCGTACGTCGACAGCTTCTTCCGAGGTGGCGCCGACTTTGCGGACATGTTTCTCCTGGATTGCACGAAGCAGCTTCACCTGCATCGCAAGCGGAAGGTCGGCAACCTCGTCCAGAAACAAGGTGCCACCGTTGGCCGCTTGAAAGAATCCGTCGCGATCGTTCTCGGCCCCCGTGAAGGCTCCTTTCTTGTACCCGAAAAACTCGCTTTCCATCAGGTTTTCCGGGATGGCGCCACAGTTCACCGCAACAAACGCGCTCTCGCGTCGCGAACCGTTGCTATGAATGAGACGCGCCGCGAGCTCCTTGCCGCTCCCGGATTCACCGGTTATGTACAGAGGCGCCTGACTTCGAGCGAGTTTCTCTATCATCAGGCGCACTTGCTCGATCCCGGGGCTTACTCCCAGGAGGTCGGACTCACCGGACCGCACCGTCACGGGCTTCTGCGGCAGGGAGAGCGCAGACTTGACCAACGCACGCAACTGATCGAGTGACAGAGGCTTCGTCAGATAGTCGAAGGCCCCGGCCTTGAGAGCGGCCACGGCATTCTCGGTGCTGCCGAACGCGGTAATAACCGCTACGGGCAAGTCCGCGCAG
>JBGPTG010000133.1:0-8597 GCA_041490545.1 Gammaproteobacteria bacterium | reverse complement strand
TGAGCGAGGCGGGTTCGATCCGCTCCCCGGAATTGCGGCCTGCGATGGGCTGGTTGCTGGTGGCATCGAGGAGCAGCCAGGCACGCGCAGCCACCGCGGGCGGCTGCGGCGCTTCCGCGAGCGCGGCAGTGCAGAGCAGAAGGGGCAAGGAACACAGGTAAAGGCGCAGCATGTCCCTCGATTATACCGGTGGCGAATCCGCGGCTGCCGGACCCGAGCGTGGCCGCGTCGCCGGCATCAGCGCACGACCATGACCGGGGTGAGCTGCATCGAAGCGTCGATCCGCCCGGCAACCTCCAGGGCTGCGGCGCGGTCGCGATAGGGGCCGGCAAACAGCCGGTACAGGCCACCCCGGGGCCGGATCTCCACGGGGTCATTCAACCAGTCGAGGCGGCGATAGATTTTCGCGCGCATATCTTCGGCGTTCTCGCGCGAGGAAAAGGCGCCCAGCTGCAGGAACACGCCGCGCGGATCGATGGCGAGCGGGATGTCGGCGTCGAGATGCTGCGCCCGCGGCGCGGCGAGCGCGGGCGCTGCGCCCGCCTCGATCGGCGTCGCAGCCGGCGCCGGCGCCGCAATCGTTGTTGGCACCGGCTTCGCCGGGGCGGACCCGGCGCGGCGAGCAGTCTTGCCGGGCAGGATGGCTTCGACTTCGACCCTGGCGCTGCCGCTGTCGACGTAGCCCAGCCGGTACGCGGCCGCGTAGGAAAGATCGATGATGCGGCCGGAATGAAACGGCCCGCGGTCGTTGACGCGGACGATCACGCTGCGGCCGTTGGCGAGGTTGGTGACGCGCGCGTAGCTCGGGATCGGGAGAATCGTGTGCGCGGCGCTCATCGCGTACATGTCGTAGCGCTCCCCGCTCGATGTCGGCTGGCCGTGGAATCGCCGCCCGTACCAGCTGGCGATGCCGCGCTCGCGGTAGGGTTTGAGCGTCTTGTAGGGAACGTAGCGCTTGCCGAGAACGGTGTAGGCATTGTTCGCCGCGGGATGCAGCGGCTCGACGCGCGGCTTCGCATCGGGCACCTTGTCCAGGTTCGACGGCGCGCGTCCCCCGGGGCCGTCGTCCTTGTAGTAGCCGCCGCGGGACGGCTCGCTGCCGCAACCGCTCAGGCCCGCCGCCAGCGCCACGACCGCGAGCGCCGACCGAATGGAAAATCGTTGCTGCGCCGTCCTCAAGTCTGCACGAGCGCCCGATGATACTGGATGCTCATCAGGATACCGACGCCCAGCAACAGCGTCACCAGCGAAGTCCCCCCGTAGCTGACGAAGGGCAGGGGCACGCCGACCACGGGCAGCAACCCGGAAACCATGCCCATGTTGACCAGCGCGTAGGTGAAGAACGTCAGCGTGATCGCGCCGGCGAGCAGCCGGGTGAAGAACGTCGGCGCGTTCGCGGCGATCATGAGGCCGCGCATGATCAGGGCGAGGTAAAGGACGAGCAGGATGCTGTTGCCGATCAGCCCGAACTCCTCCGAGTACACGGCGAAGATGAAGTCGGTGGCGCGCTCGGGAATGAACTCCAGATGCGTCTGGGTGCCCTTCAGCCAGCCCTTGCCGGTAATGCCCCCGGAGCCTACCGCGATGGTGGACTGGATGATGTGATAGCCGGCGCCGAGCGGATCGGATGAGGGATCGAAGAGCGTGAGGAAGCGCCGGCGCTGGTAGTCGTGCAGCACGCCCCACAGGATCGGCAGGCTCGCGAGGATGGCGGCGGCGCCCCCGGCGATCAGCTTCCAGGACAGCCCAGCGAGGAAGATCACGTAGAATCCGGCGCTCGCCACCAGCAGCGCGGTGCCGAGATCGGGCTGGCGCGCGATCATCCAGGTGGGCACGGCGAGCACCACAAAGGCGATCGCAAACTCGCGGACCCGCAGGGTCTGCTCGTGGCGGTGGAAGTACCGGGCCAGCATCAGCGGCATGGCGATCTTCATGAGTTCGGAAGGCTGGATGCTGGCGAACCCGAGCGGCAGCCAGCGGCGCGCGCCGTTTCTCACGTCGCCGAACAGGGCGACGCAGACGAGCATCGCCAGCACCGCAGCGAACACGGGAATCGCGTAGCGGAGAAAGACCTGCGGGGGCACCTGGGCCGCGGCCCACATCAGCGCGAGCGCGAGCAGCACGTTGATCGCCTGCGATCCGAACCGGCCGGGGACCTGGTAGGCGGCGCTGTAGAGCGTCGCGAGCCCGAGCAGCATGATGCTGCAGACCACGGCGAAGAGCGGCGCGTCGATCTTGGCGGTCAGCCGCTCGGCGAGCTGCCTAATCATCGGTGTCGTCGTCCTTGAGCGCCGGCGCAGCTTCGGCCGGTTTGGCTGCGCGCTTGCCGAGCAGGTAGTAATCCAGCACCTGGCGCGCCACCGGCGCGGCGGCGCGCGCGCCAAAGCCGGCGTTCTCCACGAGCACCGCGAGCGCGATCGTGGGATTCTCGGCGGGGGCGAAGGCGATGAACAGCGCGTGATCGCGCAGGTGCTCTGCGACGCGCTTCTCGTCGTACTTCTCGTTCTGCTTGAGCGCCACCACCTGCGCCGTGCCGGTCTTGCCCGCGCTCATGTAGCCGGCGCCGGCGAAAGCGCGCGCCCCCGTGCCTTCTCGGTTGACGTCGATCATGGCGCGTTTGACTACCTCGAGATTCTTCGGTTTCAGCGGGATCGTCCTGGTCGCTTGCGCTTCCACGTAGGATCGCTCGCCCGTCTTGGGATTCTCGATGTAATCCACGAGGTGCGGCCGGTAAATCACGCCGTCGTTCGCCAGCGCCGCCACGGCCTGCGCGAGTTGCAGCGGCGTGTACGAGTTGTAGCCCTGGCCGATGCCGACGCTGATGGTTTCGCCAGCGTACCAGCGCTGTTGCTCGGGTTTCTTGAAGCGCTTCTGCTTCCACTCGGGCGAAGGCAGCACGCCGACGAACTCGCCCTCGACATCGATACCGGTGCGCGCGCCGAAGCCGAACTGGCCGAGGAAGCGCGCCATGTTGTCGATGCCCAGCTCGTTGGCGAGCATGTAATAGTAGGTGTCGCAGGAGACGACGATCGACTTGTGCATGTCCACGTAGCCGTGGCCGCCCGCCTTGTCGTCGCGGAACCGGTTGCTGCCGAACATGAAATAGCCGGGATCGAAGATGGTCTGTGCCGGGGTGCGCTTGCCGAGCTCGAGCGCGGCAAGCGCCATGTACGGCTTGAAGGTCGAGCCCGGCGGATACAGCCCGGTGAGCGCGCGATTGTTGAGCGGCCGGTCGGGGGAATTGTTGAGCGCGTCCCAGTTCACCGGATCGATGCCGTCGATGAACAGGTTCGGATCGTAGCCGGGCTTGGACACGAACGCGAGGATTCCGCCGGTGGAAGGTTCGATGGCAACGAGCGCGCCGCGGTTGTCGCCAAAAGCGCGCTCGGCGGCCTGCTGCAGGCCGATGTCCAGCGTGAGGCTGAGGTTGTTTCCCGACACTGCGGGCGCTGTCGGCTTGAGCAGGCCCACGTTGTGTCCACCGGCATCCACGATGTGTCCACCGGCGTCGGTCTCCATCTGTCTGAAACCGGTCGTGCCGTGGAGCTCGCGCTCATAACTCTGCTCCAGGCCGGTCTTGCCGATATGGTCGGTGCCCTTGTAGTTGGCGGATTGATCCGTCTCCTCGATGTGCGCGAGGTCGCGATCGTCGATCCGGCTGATATAGCCGACCACGTGTGAGGCGCTCTCGCCGAGGGGATATTGGCGAAACAGCCGTCCCTTGATGTCCACGCCGGGAAAGCGATAACGGTTGACCGCCAGCTTGGCGACCTCTTCATCGGTGAGCCGAGTTCGCAGGGGCAGATTGTCGAGGCCCTTGCTCTCCTCTCGCAGGCGCTGGAATTTCCGGCGGTCCTTCGGCTGGATGTCGACGATCGCCGAAAGCGCATCTATGGTGGCATCGAGGTCGGCGATTTTGCTGAGGGTGAGCTCCAGGGTATAGGCGGAGTAGTTGCGCGCGAGCACCACACCGTTGCGGTCGAGAATCAGGCCGCGGTTCGGTTGCATCGGCATGATCGAGATACGGTTGTCCTCGGCCTTGGTGTCGTAGTACTGGTGCTGGACTACCTGCAGGTAGACGAACCTGGCGAACAGCAGCGCGAACGCGGCCATTACCACGGCGCCGGCCACGCCCAGCCGCAGCTGGAAGTAGTACAGCTCGCGCTGGGTGTTGCGGATTTCGGCCACTGGAGCGTCCTCAGATCGGCCGGTTTTCGTCCACGCTCTCGGGCCTGCGCTGGGGCAGGAGCAGGAGAAACGTTGCCGTCGGCCACAAAGCGGCGGCGATCAGGCTGCCGGCGAAATAGGGCAATCCCGGGAACATGCCGCCGGCGATCATGCGCACGCCCAGCATCAGTACCTGGCAGCCGAGCAGCAGCGGCAGCACGTGAGCGGCCTGCCGCCAGGGCGAAAACCAGAGGATGCGCCGGTGCAGGCCGAGCGCAGCGAAAGCGAGAACCGAGTAGGCAAAGGCGTGCTGCCCGAGCAGCGCGCCGTTGGCGGCGTCCATGATCAGCCCGAGCATCCAGGCCGCGCCGATCCCGATCTTGCGCGGCTGGTGCACGCACCAGAAGGTGAGCACCAGTGCCGCCATGTCGGGCAGCCCGGATACGTCGCGCCAGGGGAGCAGATTGAACAGCAGCGCCAAAGCGAGGCTCAACACCATGAAGCCGACGTTCGCGGGCAACAGGATGCGCTGCGGCCGGTCGTCGAAGCGCATCAGGCGTTTCCCGGGCTCATTCGGGTTTCCTCGGGCGTTTTTGCTTCCCGGACTTGACGGCGGTCTCGGCTTCCACCGGAGGCGGCGGAAGGTTCACCTCGCGCGACAGCACCAGCACCTGCTTGTTCTGCTCGGTGCCCGAGGTCGGCACGCAGGTGATTTTGGCAAAGGCGTAGGCCGCGTCGCGCTCGATGCGCGATACCCTGGCCACCGGGAGCCCCGGCGGATAGGTGCCGTCGATTCCCGAGGTCACGAGCAGGTCGTCGGCCTGCACGTCGGCGTTTGCCGCCGTGTAGCTCAAGTCGAGCGTGCCCGCCGCCCCGCCGCCGTAGACGACGGCGCGCAGGCCGTTTCTCACCACTTCCACCGGGATTCTCTGCTCCTTGTCCGTGATCAGCGTGACTTCGGCGAGCAGCGGATACACGCGCGTCACCTGGCCGATGACGCCCACGTCGTCGATGACCGCCTGGCCTTCCTGGATGTCCTGCTGGCGTCCCTTGTCGATCACGATCTTGCGCGAAAAAGGATCGCGTCCCGTGTACAGGATCTCGGCGAGCGTGGAGGACCGCGGCAGGCGCTCGCGTGCTTCGTGCAGGCGCCGCAACTGCGCGTTCTCCGCGCGCAGCGCCTCGAGCGTCAGCAGGTCCTTGGCGTCCTGCAGCTGCTTCGATTTCAGCGCGTCGTTGTCGCGCTTGAGCGCCACCTGGGTCGTGAAAAAATCCGCGGATGCGCTGACCAGCTCGACAGGGGCCAGCACCGCCCACTGCATCGGGTAGGCGAGCAGCGCCACCGCCTGGCGTATCGATTCCGCGTAGCGAAAGCGCGCGTCCAACACCATGAGGAGAAACGCGAGGGAGATGAAGAAACCCAAGCGCACCAGCGGAGCCGGCCCGCGGTTGAAGAACGGCGGCGGCTGATAATCCATGGAGCGCGCCGGGAGACGTCAGTTACGAATCGGAAAATGCGCAACCGTCGTCCGCACCGTCGCCTGTCCTTCTGGGCCTGGGGCCCGCCTTATTCGCTTGCGAAGATGCTGCCGAGCTTTTCCATCTTTTCGAGCGCTTTGCCCGAGCCGCGTACCACGCAGGTGAGCGGATCGTCGGCGACGATCACCGGCAGCCCGGTTTCCTCCATGAGGAGGCGATCGATGTCGCGCAGCAGCGCTCCGCCTCCGGTCAGCACCATGCCCTTTTCCGCAATGTCCGCGCCGAGCTCGGGCGGGGTATGCTCGAGCGCCGACTTGATGGCACCCACTATCTGGTTGAGCGGTTCGGTGAGTGCTTCCAGGATCTCGTTCGAGGAAATGGTGAAGCTTCGCGGGATGCCCTCGGCGAGATTGCGCCCCTTCACTTCCATTTCGCGCACTTCGGAGCCCGGGAAGGCCGAGCCGATTTCCTTCTTGATCGTTTCCGCGGTGGTCTCGCCGATCAGCATGCCGTAGTTGCGGCGGATGTAGTTGATGATGGCTTCGTCGAATTTGTCGCCGCCGACGCGCACCGAGCCCGAGTACACCATGCCGCCCAGCGAAATCACGCCGACTTCGGTGGTGCCGCCGCCGATGTCCACAACCATCGAGCCCGTCGCTTCCCCGACCGGCAGATCGGCACCGATCGCCGCCGCCATCGGCTCCTCAATGAGGAAGACCTGGCTCGCGCCGGCTTCGATCGCGGCTTCTCGGATCGCGCGACGCTCCACCTGAGTCGAGCCGCAGGGAACGCAGATGATGATGCGCGGCGAGGGCGAGAACAATCGCGACTCGTGAACTTTCTTGATGAACTGCTTGAGCATCTGCTCGGTGACGGTGAAGTCGGCGATGACGCCGTCTTTCATCGGGCGGATCGCGGTGATGTTGCCCGGGGTCTTGCCGAGCATCAATTTAGCTTCCCTGCCGACTGCCTGGATCGTCTTCTTGGAATTGGGGCCGCCTTCCTGGCGGATCGCGACGACCGAAGGCTCATCCAGCACGATGCCCTTGCCGCGTACGTAAATCAGCGTATTGGCCGTGCCGAGGTCAATCGCCATGTCATCGGAAAAATATCCACGCAAAAAGCCGAACATCCTGCTGATTTCCTTAGGAAAGGGGGTTCGCGATTGCGCTATAATACCGCAAATAAATCCCTGCCTTAAGCGATTTTTCATGCCGCTGTCCTTGGAAGAAGTCCACCGCATCGCCGAGCTGGCCCGAATCGGCACAAGCGACGCAGAAGCGCTGGCCGTCCAGGCACAGTTGAACAACATCTTCGAACTGATTGAGCAGATGCAGAAGGTCGACACTGATGGCATCGAGCCGATGTCCCACGCCCAAGGGCTGGCGCTGCGCCTGCGCGAGGACGAAGTGAAGGAAACCGACCAGCGCGAGCTCTATCAATCGGTCGCGCCTAAGGGCACGGTGGAAACGGGCCTTTACCTCGTTCCCAAGGTGATCGAATAGCGGGGATTCGGGCCTGAATCCTTCAGTCCCATGCTGAACGCTTCTCTCAAAGAGCTTTCCGCCGCGCTCGCGCAGAAGAAAATCTCGAGCGCGGAGCTGACCAGGCTCTTTCTCGATCGCATCTCGAAACTGAACGGCGCACTCAACGCCTTCATCACTATCGAGGAAGAAAGGAGCCTCGCGCAGGCGCGCGCGGCCGACCAGCGCATCGCGAAAGGCGGAGCGCAACCGCTCACCGGAATCCCGGTCGCGCACAAGGATATTTTTGTGACGAAGGGGTGGCTCACCACCTGCGGTTCGAAGATGCTGTCGAACTTCGTCGGTCCCTACGACGCGCACGTGATCGGGCGCTTCAACGATGCGGGTGCGGTGATCCTCGGCAAGACCAACATGGACGAGTTCGCGATGGGGTCCTCGAGCGAAACCTCGTTCTACGGACCGGTGAAAAATCCGTGGAACCGCGAATGCGTTCCTGGCGGTTCCTCAGGAGGGTCGGCTGCGGCGATCGCCGCGCGCATGGCGCCGGCGGCCACAGGCACCGACACCGGCGGATCGATCCGCCAGCCGGCGGCGCTGTCGGGCTTGTCGGGACTGAAGCCCACTTATGGTCTGGTGTCGCGCTATGGCATGGTCGCCTTTGCTTCGAGCCTGGATCAAGGCGGGCCGATGGCAAAGAGCGCCGAAGACCTGGCGATCCTGCTCAATTGCATGGCGGGGTTCGATCCGCGCGACTCGACCTCGATCGAGCGCGCGGCCGAGGACTACACGCGCGATCTGGACAAGCCGCTTGCGGGCCTTCGCATCGGCGTGCCCAAGGAGCATTTCGGCGATGGACTCTCCGCCGATGTCGGCAAGGCGGTCGAAGCGGCGCTCGCGCAGTTCGAGAAGCTCGGCGCAAAGCGCATGCCGATCAGCCTGCCGAACAGCGGGCTTTCGGTGCCTGCGTACTACGTCATCGCGCCGGCCGAGGCCTCGTCCAACCTTTCGCGTTTCGACGGTGTGCGTTACGGCCATCGCGCCAAGGAATACGGCGACCTCGCCGACATGTACTGCAGAACGCGCGCCGAAGGCTTCGGTGCCGAGGTCAAGCGCCGCATCCTCATCGGCACCTACGTGCTCTCGCACGGCTACTACGACGCCTATTACCTGAAGGCGCAGAAAATCCGGCGCTTGATCGCGCAGGACTTCACCGCCGCCTTCAAGCAGTGCGACCTGATTGCGGGACCCACCTCGCCGACCGTGGCGTTCAAGCTCGGCGCCAAGGCGGCCGACCCGGTGCAGATGTATTTGAACGACATCTACACCATTCCCGCCAACCTCGCCGGTCTGCCGGCCATGTCGGTCCCCTGCGGGTTCGGAGCGGGTAATCTTCCGGTCGGGCTGCACATCGTCGGCAATTATTTTGCCGAAGCGAAGATGCTCAACGTCGCGCACCAGTACCAGCGC
>JBGPTG010000132.1:0-8663 GCA_041490545.1 Gammaproteobacteria bacterium | reverse complement strand
GTGAGGGCGGTCGAGAATCTGAGCTTTTCGATTGCCCCGGGCATGGTGCACTCGATCATCGGACCCAACGGCGCCGGGAAAACCACGCTGCTCAATCTGCTCACCGGGATCTATGTTCCCACGGTCGGTGCCATTTATCTCGGCGAGCGCGAGCTGACCGGACGGCCGCCGCATGAGTATGCCGCGGCGGGGGTCGCGCGCACGTTCCAGAATCTGCAGGTGTTCTTCAACATGAGCGCGATCGAGAACGTGATGGTGGGGCGTTACCGGCACGAGCGCTGCGGGCTTGCGGCGGCGCTGCTGCGCTTCCCCGCGCAGGCGCGCGCCGAGAGCGCCTGCCGCGATGCCGCCGCGGAACTGCTAGCTTTCGTCGGGCTGGGGGATTACCTGGTCGCGCGCACCGATGCCATGCCCTATGGCGCACTGAAGCGCCTCGAAGTGGCACGCGCTCTGGCGACAGAACCGCAGTTGTTGCTCCTCGACGAGCCGGCGGCAGGGCTCAATCCGACCGAGACCCAGGAATTCGATGCGCTGATCGGCAAGATTGCCGGGCGCGGCATCACTGTGGTGCTGGTGGAGCACAACATGCGGCTGGTGATGGGCGTCTCCGACCACATTCTGGTGCTCGATTACGGCCGCAAGCTCGCCGAAGGCACGGCCGGGGAAGTGCGCGCGGACCCGCGCGTGGTCGAAGCCTACCTTGGCGCAACGGTGCACTGAAATGCTGGAAATCCATGCGCTCGAGAGCCACTACGGCCGCATACCGGCGCTGAAGGGCATCGATCTGCGTGTGAACGGCGGCGAGCTGGTGGCCCTGGTCGGCGCCAATGGCGCCGGCAAAACGACCTTGCTGCGCGCGCTGTCCGGCGTGCAGCGGGTGAGCGCGGGACGGGTGACGTTCCGCGGCGAAGACATCACGCGCGCATCGACCGACCGGCGGGTGCGGCTCGGGATCGTGCAGGTTCCCGAGGGCCGGCTGGTGTTCGGCCCGCTGTCGGTCGAGGACAACTTGCGTCTCGGCGGCTACACGCGCCCGCGTGCGGAAAGCGAGGAAAGCCTCGAGCGGGTCTACGGCATGTTCCCGGTGCTGATGGAAAGGCACCGCCAGCCGGCCGGCACGCTCTCCGGCGGCCAGCAACAGATGCTGGCGATGGGGCGCGCGATGATGGCCAGGCCGCAGCTGATGCTGCTCGATGAGCCCAGCATGGGCCTGGCACCGAAACTGGTCGAGGATATTTTTGCACATATCCGCGCGCTCAAGGCTGCCGGCACCACCATCTTTCTGGTCGATCAGAACGCGCGCGCCGCTCTCAGCGTGGCCGAGCGCGGTTATGTGATCGAGACCGGCCGCATCGTGCTCTCGGGAACGGGACGGGAGTTGCTCGAGGATGAGCAGGTGAAGGCAGCGTATCTCGGATTTTGACGTTCGCTATCGACGAATCGTGCAGAAGGGAAAATGAAGACGACATTGACAGCTGGAATTTCGGTGCGGCGCGAATTCGGCGTCGACCGCGAACGGACCATTGACTTCATGGGCGACCGGGCGCGCGTTTACGCGACGCCGATGATGGTGCGCGACATCGAAGTCACCTGCCGCGAATTCCTGCTCGCGCACCTGGATCCGGGCGAGGACTCGGTCGGCACGCGGGTGGAGGTGGACCACCTGGCCCCGACCCTGCTCGGCATGACCGTCACCGTCGAGGCGAAGGTCACGGAGGTCAAAGGCAGGCTGGTAACCTTCGATGTCTCGGTGCACGACGGGATCGATCAGGTCGGCCGTGGCCGGCACCTGCGCTACGTGCTCGAGGTGAAGACCCAGGAGCAGCGGCTGATGGCAAAGGCCGAAAAGGCGGGACTGCGTCGATGAGCGCGACCGAACGCAGCGGCGCAACCAGCACAAAGGCGGCGACGTACTGCTATCAGTGCGTCGCCGGACCCGACCTGCTCACGGTAAAAGTGGTGGACGGCGTCGCCACCGAAGTAGAGCCGAATTTCGGCGCGTGCGGCGTTCATCCCGGCGGCGGCAAGGTATGCGTCAAGGCCTACGGGCTGGTGCAGAAGACCTACAACCCGAACCGTATCACGCGGCCGATGAAGCGCACCAATCCGAAAAAGGGGAAAGGCGAGGACCCGCGGTTCGTGCCGATTTCCTGGGACGAGGCCCTCGATACCGTGTGCGCGCGGCTGAACGACATCCGCGGCCGAGGACTGCTGGACGATTCGGGCTATCCGCGCGTCGCGGTGAGTTTCGGCGGCGGCGGCACGCCGCAGTCTTACATGGGCACCTTTCCGGCGTTTCTCTCCGCGTGGGGCCCGCTCGACATGGGCTTCGGCTCCGGGCAGGGCGTGAAGTGCTACCACTCCGAGCACTTGTATGGCGAACTGTGGCACCGCGGTTTTACCGTGTCGCCGGATACCCCCCACTGCGATTACCTCATTTCCTGCGGCGCCAACGTCGAAGCCTCGGGCGGCGTGGTGGGCGTGTGGCGCCACGCCAACGCGCGCGAGCGCGGCATGAAGCGGGTGCAGGTCGAGCCGCACCTGTCGGTCACCGGCGCCTGCTCGGCCGAATGGGTGCCGATCAAGCCGAAGACCGACGCGGCGTTCCTGTTCGCGCTGATCCACGTGATGCTGCGCGAGTCGCCGCGGTCGCGGCTCGATCTGCCGTTCCTCGTCAATCAGACTTCTTCGCCTTACCTCGTGGGGCCGAACGGTTTCTATCTGCGCGACCCGCAGACGAAGAAGCCGTTGCTCTGGGACGCGAGGCGCTCCGCTGCGGTCGCGTTCGACACGGCCGCCGACGCGTCGCTCGAAGGGGAATTTGAGCTCGAGGCGGTGGAGATCGGGCCGGACCAGGAGGTGCTCGCGAGCGGCACGCTGCGCGGAACGACGGCGTTCTCGATGCTGTGTTCGCATATGCGGCAGTACACCCCGGAGTGGGCGGCCGGCGTGTGCGACGTGCCGGCGGCGACCACGCGGCGCATCGCGAACGAATATCTCGAAGCAGCCAAGGTGGGCGAGACTATCGAGATCGAAGGCATGGTCCTGCCGCACCGGCCGGTGTCGGTTAGCCTGGGCAAGACCGTGAACAATGGTTGGGGCGGCTACGAATGCTGCTGGGCGCGCACGCTGCTAGCGATCCTGGTCGGGGGGCTGGAAGTGCCGGGCGGGACCTTGGGCACCACGGTACGACTCAACCGGCCGCTGTCGGGGCGCCACCAGAGCGTAAAGCCGGGACCCGACGGGTTCATGGCCTATCCGCTCAATCCCACCGATCGCGAACACTGGAGCCCGCGGCCGAATATCCGCAACGCGTATCGCAGCATGGTGCCGCTTGCCGCCGACGGTCCCTGGAGCCAGGCACTGGGACCGACGCATTTTTCCTGGATGTTTCTGGATGAGACGCCCCAGGGCTTGCCCAAGGTGACGTTGCCGGAGATCTGGTTTGCCTATCGCATCAATCCGGCGATTTCCTTCTGGGACACCGACAGCATCACCGGGCACATGGCAAGTTTTCCCTTTGTCGTCGCTTTCGCGTATACGCGCGACGAAACCAACCACATGGCCGATATCCTGCTGCCCGATGCAACCGACCTGGAGAGCCTGCAGCTCATCCGCATCGGCGGTACCAAGTACGTCGAGCAGTTCTGGGACAGCGAAGGTTTCGCGCTGCGCCAGCCGGTGGTGTCGGCACAGGGCGAGTCGCGTGACTTCACCGACATCGCCACCGAGCTCGCGCGGCGCACAGGACTGCTCGACCCATACAACGCCGCCATCAACAAGGGCGCGGCGGGCGTACCGCTCAAGGGGGAGAGCTACGATTTCGCGCTCGACACCGCGCGCGCCTACGGCCGCGACGAGATCTGGGACCGTATCTGCCGCGCCGCGAGCGCCGAGCTGAGCGACGGGCGCGAATCGCACGGCCTGGACTGGTGGAAGGAGAAGGGCCTCGCCACGCGCCCCTTCCCGAAAACCGACTGGTACCTGCTCCCCACGCTGAAGAAACTGGGCCTGCGCTTCGAGATGCCCTACCAGGAGCAGCTCTACCGAGTCGGCCAGGAACTCGGCCGGCGCCTGCACGAGCACGGCATGAACTGGTGGGACAAGCAGCTCGAGGAGTACCAGGCGCTCCCCGTGTGGAAGGATTTCCCCGGCCTGTGGGAAAAGGCGCTGATCGACTCGGGCGGCAAGAGCGCCGACTACCCGTTCTGGCTGCTCACCTCGCGCTCGATGCAGTACGCCTGGGGCGGCAACGTCGGCATGCAGCTCATCAAGGAAGTCTCCGGCAACATCGCCGGGCACGAGGGCGCGATCGTCAACACGCGCCGCGCGGAAGAGCTGGGCATCGCCGATGGCGACTGGATCGACATCGCGACGCCGCAGAAATCGGTGCGCGCCCGGGCGGTGCTGCGCCAGGGCATCCGCCCCGACACGGTGCTGCTGCTCGGGCAGTTCGGCCACTGGGCGACGCCGGTGGCGAAGGACTTCGGAATGCCGAGCATGAATTCTCTGGTGCCGATGTCCATCGAGCTAACCGACGCCACTGGCTCCAGCGCCGACATCGTGCGAGTCGCAGTGAGGAAGACGTCATGACCCGCTGGAGGGCAGAGTCGAGCAGGGGGCGCCGACGTGTTCGTAGCGCCCCCTGCAACCCCCCGATCCTCCGTGGACAAAGCCGCGCGACGTGCAGGAGGATCTCACGATGACCCGTTGGGTCATGATCGCCGATCTGCGCCGCTGCGTCGGCTGCCAGACGTGCACCGTCGCTTGCCGGCACACCAATGACACGCCGCCGGAAGTGCAGTGGCGGCGCGTGCTCGACATGGAAGTCGGCGAATACCCGGAGGTCAAGCGGGTGTTCGTCCCGACCGGCTGCCAGCACTGCGCCGATCCGCCTTGCATGCACGTGTGCCCGTCGACCGCGACGCGCCAGCGCGCCGACGGCATCGTCACCATCGACTACGACTTGTGCATCGGTTGCTCCTATTGCGCCGTCGCGTGTCCGTATCAGGCGCGCTACCGCACCGACGACGCCACGTATGCCTTCGGCTTGAGGCCGACCGCGCCGGAGGAGATGCGCTTCGACCCGAAGCGCCTCGGCGTTGCGACCAAGTGCACCTTCTGCAGCGACCGCGTCGATGCCGGGCTGGAGAAGGGCATGAAGCCCGGCGTCGATCCGGAAGCGACCCCGGCCTGCGTCAACAGCTGCATCGCGAGCGCGCTGCATTTCGGCGACAAGGAGGATGCGGACAGCAACGTGTCGAAGCTGCTCGAGGAAAACGAGCACTTCCGCATGCACGAGGAGCTGGGCACCGATCCGGGCTTCTATTATTTGTGGGACAAGGCGGTGAAAGCGGGCACCGGAAAGGGCGGCGAGAAAAAATGAGCTACGGCCCAAAACCCTGGATCCAGCTGCACTGGGACGTGCGCGCCGCGCTCAATTTCATTTTCGGCGGCACCGGTAGCGGCTTCCTCCTGTTTGCCGCCTTCGTGCCGGCGCCGCCGCAGCTGGGCCGCGCGGCGCTGCTGCTCGGCCTTGGGCTGGTCGCCGCCGGGCTCGTCTCGGTGTGGTTGGAGATCGGCAGGAAGCTGCGCGCCGTGCACGTGTTCTTCAACCCGTTCACCTCGTGGATGACACGCGAGTCCTTCGTCGCCGTGCTGCTGTTCACCTCGGGGCTCACCGCGGTGTGGTTTTCCTCGGCCCAGTTCGCCGCGCTCACTGCCGTCGTCGCGCTGGGATTTATCTACTGCCAGGGACGCATCCTGCGCGCATCCAAAGGTATTCCGGCCTGGCGCGAGCCGACAATCACCTGGCTCATTTTCTGGACGGCGATCGCCGAAGGCGCGGGGCTGTATTTGCTGTTTGCCGCGCTGGCCGGCGCCGACGTTCCGCCGCTTGCCGGCGGCGGCCTGGCGCTCGCCGTCGTGGCGCGTAGCGTCGCCTGGTCGACGTATCGCAGGCGCGTCGACGCGGCCCTCATCCCGCAGGCGCGCGCCGCACTCGATCCGACCGGAAAACAGTTGTACCAGCTGGGCGCCATCGTGCCGCTCGCCTTGCTGCTGGCGGGAGGCGCAATGGAGCAGTTTGCGGCCGTGGCTGCGCTGCTGGCGGGCATCGCGGCGCTTGCCACCGGCTGGCGCTTCAAGTTCGTCCTGGTGGTCCGCGCTTCGTTCAACCAGGGTTTTGCGTTGCCACGCGTTCCGGTGCGCGGCCGAAAGTAGGGGAGCAGCAATGTCCAAGCCAGCAAAAAAGGCGCGTGCGACGCGCTACCGATTCGACGCGGTGGCGGAGAACATGCCGCGCGAGAAATTGCGCGCGCTGCAATTGCGCCGCCTGAAGCAGACGGTGAAGAACGCGTACGATAACGTGCCGCTGCACCGCAAGCGCCTGAAGGCGAGCCGCATCGCGCCCACGGACATCCGCAGCCTCGCCGACCTGGCGGCGCTGCCGTTTACGCTGAAGAGCGATCTGCGCGACCACTATCCCTTCGGCATGTTCGCGCGGCCGCGCGAGACCCTGGCGCGCGTGCACGCCTCCTCGGGTACGACCGGCAAGCCGACCGTGGTCGGCTACAGCGCCAACGACATCGCCACCTGGGCGGACCTGATGGCGCGGTCGTTCGCTTGCGCCGGCGCCCGCCCCGGCGACGTGGTGCACAACGCCTACGGCTACGGCCTGTTTACCGGGGGCCTGGGCGCGCACTACGGCGCCGAGCGCCTGGGCGCGACGGTGGTGCCAATGTCCGGGGGCAACACCGAGCGGCAGATCGTGCTGATACAGGATTTCGGCGCGCGCGTGCTTTGCGCGACGCCTTCCTACGCGCTCTCGATCGCCGAGGTGGCCGAGAAACAGGGCATAGACCTGCGCAAGTCGAAGCTCAAGATCGGTCTCTTCGGCGCCGAGCCCTGGAGCGAGGCGATGAGGAAGGAGCTCGATGCGCGCCTGGGAATCAAGGCGGTGGACATCTACGGCTTGTCGGAGATCATGGGTCCCGGGGTGGCGGTCGAGTGCCTCGAGGAGCGCGACGGCCTGCACGGCTGGGAGGACCATTTCCTGTTCGAGGTCATCGATCCGGAAACGGGAAAGAGCATGCCGGAAGGCGAGGCGGGCGAACTGGTCATCACCACGCTCACCAAGGAGGCGCTGCCGATGATCCGTTACCGCACTCGCGACATCACGCGCGTCAGCACCGAACGCTGCGGCTGCGGCCGCACCCACGTGCGCATCCGGCGCATCACCGGGCGCAACGACGATATGCTCATTATCCGCGGGGTCAACGTCTATCCGTCGCAGGTCGAGGCGGTGCTGGTGGGACTGCCCGACGTCGCGCCGCATTACCTGTTGGTGGTCGAGCGCAAGGGCGCGCTCGATCATCTCACCGTGGAAGTCGAGATTGCCGAGTCGCTTGCCGCCGTCCAGACCGCCTACACGCTGATCGCAGACAAAGTGCAGCAGCACATCAAGTCGATGATCGGCGTCACCACCGAAGTGATCATGAAGCAGCCCGGCGATATTCCGCGCTCTCAGGGCAAGGCGATACGGGTGCGCGACCTGCGGCCCAAGTAACCGGCAAGTAACCGGGGACAGACCACGGTTTTCCGACGGACTGTACTGCGCCAAATCGGCACGCAGGGAAAACCGTGGTCTGTCCCCGGTTTTCCTCTCGGTCCTCAGCCGTCCATGCGCACCGCGATCTTGCCGAGGTGCGCGTTCGCTTCCATGTGGGCCTTGGCCGCCGGCAGTTCGCTGAACGGGAACACTCGGTCGATCAGCGGCCGGATTTTTCCCGAGGCGATGAAGGGCAGGATGTCGGCGGCGAAGCCGCGCACGGTCACCGCGCGCTGCTCGGCCGTCCGCAGCCGGTTGGAGACACCGAAGAGCGTCAGCCGCTTGGTGTGCAGCGCCTCCAGGTCGATCTCGCTCTTTAGCACGCCGTCCACGTAGCCGACGGTGGCGTGCCGGCCCTCGTAGGCGAGCGCCCGGATGGTCTCGGCGAACACCGAACCGCCGACGTTGTTCACCACCAGGTTCACGCCCTTGCCGTCGGTAGCCTTCATCGCCGCGTCGGCAAAGTCTCCCGCGCGCGTGCGGATGCCGATGTCCAGGCCCATCGCCTTGAGCTTCTCCAGTTTTTCCGCCGAGCCCGAGGTGCCGATGACCTTCGCACCCAGCGCCTTGGCAGTCTGCAGCGCAGCGACGCCGACGCCCGCCGATATGCCGGTGACGAGCAGCCATTCGCCGGCCTTGAGCCTTCCTTGAGCGACCAGCATGTCGTGCACCACCATGAAGACGAGCGGGATGGAGCCGGCCTCTTCCCACGAAAGGTTTTTCGGCACGACCACCGCCTCGCGCGCGTCCATCAGCGAATATTCGGCGAACGCCCCGGCGCAGCGGCCCATGACGCGCTCGCCAGCCTTTACATTGCTCACGCCCGCGCCGAGTTTGGCGACTTCGCCCGCGCCTTCGGCGCCGGCGGCCTTGGCCGCTCCGCCCGCCTTGACGCTGTGACCGACGATCAGCTCGCCGCGGTTGAGGCCCGCAGCGCGCATGCGCACCAGGATCTGCCCCGGCCCCGGCTCCGGAGTGGGCGCGTCGCGCAGTTCGACAACGGTCTTGCCGGCGTCCGGCCTTAGAAAATAGGATTTCATGTGATCGCCTCGCG
>JBGPTG010000131.1:0-8670 GCA_041490545.1 Gammaproteobacteria bacterium | reverse complement strand
TAGTCCTTGAACTGCGCGTGGGTGAGGTCGCGGCGCCGGGTCACGGTGCGAAAGATCTTGAGCTGGCCCGAACGCGCGATCGCCGCCGCCGGTTTTTCCGACATCAGGTACTCGTCGGCGAAAATCTGCTGCGGAGCTCCGTCCGGCGCGACGAAATTCCTCGCGTCCTCGCGCATCGCCGCCATGGCCGGTCCCGGGAACGTCGCGCGCGCGTCCTCCAGACTCTGGAAGTAGAGCGCCACCATGCCGTCGAAAGGCGGCTCGGTCCCGCCCAGCGCCACCTCGCCGGTCGCGATGCTCGCCACCACCTTTTGCAACGGAGTCGCTGCTATCGCGCGCCGCTCGTGCGCGGCGTGTTCGTTGAGCCAGTAGTCCTTGAACTGGGCGAACGAGAGGCCGGCTCGCCGCTTCACCAGCCGCACGATCTTGATCATCGCCGCTTTCCGCATCGCTGAGGGTCATCCGCCGGCAGAGGCGGGGCTGCGCTTCAAGTGCCGCTCGCGCAGCAACAGGGCGACCGCCATGCACGCACCGGCGATATTAATCCATCGCCCGATCTCCAATGCGTCCAGGGGTACGAGCAGGCACAGCCCCGCCGCGCCGAAGAGCAAGCGGACCGGAATGGCGAGCGGGCGAAGCGCATACCCCATCGCCGCCGCCGAGACGAGCCACACGCCCGCAACTGCAGTCGCCGTGTCCAGGAGAATGGCGAGCAGCGTGCCTTCCATCAGCAGCGTGCCGGAAAACACGAACAGGAACGGGATGACGAAGACCGTCCACCCGAAGCGCATCGCGGTAAATCCGGTGCGCATCGGGTCCGCACCCGCGAGATTCGCGGCGGCGAATGCGCCGATCGCCACCGGCGGCGTGATCATCGACAGGCAGCCGTAGTACATGATGAACATGTGCGCCGCCATCGGCGCGATTCCCAGCTTGATGAGCGCCGGCGCCACCAGCGTAGCCAGCAGTATATATACGCCCACGGTGGGCATGCCCATGCCGAGGATGATCGAGACGATCGCGGCGAGAACGAGCAGACCCCAGAGGCTCTCGCCGGCGAGGTGGAGCAGGACCAGGGTCAGGGTGAAACCCACGCCCGAGTAGTTGAGCGTCCCGATGATGATCCCCGCCGCCGCGCCGATCATGAAGAGATCGAGCACGCCCAGCCCCGTTTCGCGCAGCATCGCGTAGAGATCGCGGGCGCCGATGCGTTTGCCGCGGAAGGGAACCGCGAAGCCGAAGGCGACCGCCGCCGCGGTCGCGAACAGGCCCGCGGTCTCCGCCTCGTAGCCGCCCCAGAACAGGGCGTAGATCAGCACGACGAAGGGAATCGGAAAATACCACCCCGAGCGCAGCACCGAGCCGACCTTGGGGATCTGGTCCGACGGCATCGGCAGGATGCCGCTGCGCGCGGCTTCCAGGTCGACCTGGATGAACAGGGCTATATAGAAAAGCACCGCGGGAATCGTCGCCGCGAGCGCAACCTCCGAATACGGCACCTGCAGGAATTCCGCCATGATGAAGGCGGCGACGCCCATGACCGGGGGCATCAGCTGCCCGCCGGTGGACGCGCACGCTTCGATGGCGGCCGCCATGTGCGCCTTGAAGCCGACGCGCTTCATCAGCGGAATCGTGACCACGCCCACCGTGAGCACATTCGAGACCACGTTGCCCGAGATGGTGCCGAAAAGCGACGAGCCGACGATGGCGATCTTCGCCGGCCCGCCGCGGTACTTGCCCATCAGGGCCATCGAAATATCGGTGAAAAACGTCGACCCGCCGGATTTCAAAAGCGCCTGGCCGAAAAGGTTGTAGATCACCACCACCGTCGCCACGATCTTCAGCGGCAAGCCCAGGGACGCGGAGGAGTCCCAGACGAGGTAGTAGCTGAGGCGATCGAGCGGAATCGAGCGCGCCGCCAGGTCGCCCGGCAGGGCGCCGCCGATCAGTGCGAGAACGAAGAAGGCCGCGGTCGTCACGACAAGCGGGAGCCCCGAGGTGCGCCGCAGGCCCTCCAGAACGAGCGCCAGCATCACGCCGGCAGCGAGGAGCCCGTCCCAGGGACGCCGGGACACCAGCTCCGACAAGGCGGCGTAGCGGACCGCGATGTAGGACGCAGCGAGAAACGCAACACCCGCGACGAGGAGATCGTACCAGGGTACCGGGCCGCTCCGCCCGCCGCGCCCGCCGCGTGCCGGCACGTACAAAAAGAGCAGCGGCATGGCGATGGCGAGCAGGCCGGCCAGGTACTGCTCCGTATAGAGCGACAGGCCCGCGAGCCGGAACAGATCGGCCGAGAGCGCGATGACGCAGCACGTCAACGCCACCGCAAGAACGTTCACCAGCCTGTTCATTGCCGCCCCCCTGACGATTCCCGCAACTGTATCCACAGCGGCGCGAGGAGGCAATCTTGACGGCGCGCGAGGGCCGCAGTAGGAGAAGGCGGCCTTGCTCCGCTCCGCGGCAAGTGGCAAGCTGCGCCTCCGGAGGAAATCCCATGAGACTCAAACGAATATTCGGATCGCTCGCCTGCCTCATCGCGGTGCCCTGGATTGCCGCACCCGCGCCGGCGCAGGAAAGTTTCCCGGGCAAGCCGATACACATCATCGTCGGCTACACCGCCGGCGGCGGCAACGACATCATCGTTCGCGTGGTTGCGCCCAAGATGTCCGAAGGTCTGGGGCAGCCCATCGTCATCGAGAACCGGCCCGGCGCGCAGGGGATCGTCGCCTGCGAGCTCGTCGCCAAAGCCACGCCCGACGGCTACACGCTGCTCATGGGGCCGAGCGGCCCGATGACCATGAACCCGGCGATATACGCGAAGCTTCCCTACGACTCGCTGCGCGATTTCGCGCCGATCTCGATGATCGGGGATTTCCCGCTGATCCTGGTGGTCGGCGCCTCGCTGCCGGTGAATTCGGTCAAGGAACTCATCGCCTACGCGAAGGCGCGCCCCGACCAGGTCAACTATGCCGCGAGCGCCGCGCCCTTCCAGCTCGCCGCCGAGCTCTTCAACCTCAGGACTGGGACAAAGTTCGCCCACATCCCGTACAAGGGCAGCGGCGAATCGGTCAACGCGGTGATGTCGGGACAGATCACCATGACCATCGTCGATCCGCCGCCGGCGATCGGACCGCTCAGGGGCGGCAGGCTGCGCGGCCTGGCCGTCACCGGAGCGGCGCGCGACCGCAACTGGCCCGAGGTCCCCACGCTCGCCGAGGCGGGCGTTCCCGAGGTCGAGATCCGGCTCTTCACCGGGTTCTTTGCGCCCGCCGCCACGCCGCCCGCGATCGTGGCGCGGCTGCAGCAGGAGGTCGCGCGTGTGGTGAAGCTGCCGGAGATCCGCGAGCGCCTCGACCAGATGGCGATCGTACCCTCGGGGAACGCCCCTGAGGAATTCCGCGCGATCGTCGCGCGCGACATCGCCAAGTGGACGACGGTCGCGAAGGCCGCCAACATCAAGGCGGACTAGCGCCGCTTCGCTTTTTTCCTGCGCGCCGGGGCGCGTTTTTTCGAAGCCGGTCTTTTCGGAGCCTTCGAAGGTTTCGTCCACAGCCGCTTGCTCGCGATGCGCGCGCCCGCGGCGAGCGCCTCGAGCTTCGCCCATACGATTTCCGGGCTGCCGACGCGTGGGCCCAGGCCGCAGTCGGTCCCGCCCATGACCCGATCTCGGCCGACGAGCTTCGCGTACTTCGCAAGGCGCTCGGCGACGAGTTCCGGGTGCTCGATGAAATCGCACGCGTGGCCGACCACGCCCGGGATGAGCAGCGCGCCCTCGGGCGGCTTCACGTCCTCGAACACCCGCCATTCGTGCTCGTGGCAGGGGTTGGAGGCCTCGATCGAGTAGCTCGAGGCGCGCACGCGGAAGATGATGTCGATGATGTCCGCGAGCGGGATGTCGTTGCGGTGCGGCCCGTGAAAGCTGCCCCAGCACACGTGCAGCCGCACCTTCTCCCGCGGAATGCCGCGCAGCGCGTGGTTGATCGCGTCCACCCGCAGCGTGGCGTACTTGCGGTACTCGCGCACCGACATGTCCGGGTACATCTGCCAGCCGTCGGGCAGGTCGGGGTCGTCGATCTGCAGGAGAAAACCCGCATCGACGATCGCCTTGTACTCCTCGCGCATCGCCTCGGCGATCGCCTCGACAAAGGCCTCCTCGCTCGGATAATGTTCGTTTCTCAGCCAGTGCTCGATCGTTCCCGGCGTGTTCGCGGGCAGGAAAGCCTCGCCGATCTTGACACCGGCGAGCGCCGCCCTGAAATTCTCCAGATCTTCCCCGATCGCGGCCTGGCCGACGTACCTGAGCGGCGCGGTGCACACCGCGAGCTGCCGGCGCTGCGCGGCGCCGGTGAGCACGCCCTTGCCGCCGGCGAAGTAGCGCGGGAAATCCTTCGCGTCGCGCGCGCTGATGTTGAGCGGCGCCGCATCCACGCCGGGGCGGAAGTCGCGCATCTCGAAGCCGGCGAGCCGCTCGCGCACGTAGTTGGTGAAGTTGGTCTTGCCGAGCTCGCCGTCGTTGACGCTGTCGATGCCGCACGCAGCCTGCTTCCGGACGACTCCTGCGACTTCGCTTTTCAGGTTTGCCGCGAGCGCGTCGCGATCGTAGGGTTTGCCTTCGCTGCGCGCGAACACCGACTGACGCAGCTCATCGGAGCGCGGCAGCGCGCCGGCGTGGGTGGTCAGAATCCGGTTGGCGCTCATGTCACTCGGCCCGGATGTTGTTCTTCTTGATGATCTCCGCCCAGCGCGCGGAGTCGCGCTTCATCAGCGCGCCGAGCTCCTCCGGCGTGGACGCCGCGGCATCCATCCCCTGTTTGTCGAAGATGGCCTTGATCTCGGGCGTCGACAGGATCGCGCGCAACTCGGAATCGAGCTTCGACACGATGGCCGCCGGCGTGCCCCTGGCCGCCATGAACGCGTACCACATGTCCACTTCGGCGCCCTTGACGCCGGACTCCTGCAGCGTGGGGATGTCCGGCGCGTTCGCATGGCGTTTCGCGCTGCCGACGGCGAGCGGCGTGAGCCTGCCCGCCTTGACGTAGGGCATCGCCACGTGGACCGGCACGAAACCGACCGTGACCTGGCCGGACAGCAGGTCGGTCAGCGCGCCGGCGCTGCCCTTGTAGGGCACGTGCAGCAGGTTTGTTCCAGTCAGGTCCTTGAACAATTCCATCGACATGTGGTGTGGCGTGCCGACGCCCGGCGACGAATAGGTGAGCTTGCCCGGCTCAGCCTTGGCCCTCGCGATCATGTCCGCCACCGAGCGGATGCCGCTCTGCGGGTTGGCCGTGAGCAGCAGCGTGCCCCACGCGGCGAGCGAGATCGGCGAGAAATCGGTGAGCGGATCGAAGGGCACCGATGCGTACAGGTTCGACGCGATCAGCAGGGTGTTCGCGGTCACCATCACGGTGTAGCCATCGGGCGCGGACTTGGCGACCGCGTCCGCGCCGATATTGCCGCTCGCGCCGGGCTTGTTTTCCACGACCACGGGCTGGCCGAGGCGCTCGGAGAGCTTCGGTCCGACCGTGCGGGCGATGATGTCCATGCCGGTGCCCGGCGTGTACGGGACGACGAACTTGATCGGCTGCGAAGGCCAGGTCTGCGCGAGAACGCCGGAACCCCATAGCGCCGCGCACCAGGCGAGGCTGAATCGGAAAGCGACGCGAACCATGAAAATCTCCTCTGAATTCCCGCGGGCGGCGGCTCGGCTCCTCCGGCCGGGAAGCACGCGACACCCGCCGACAAGGCCGGTATTCTATTCCGGCCCGGACGAAAATGCGTCCCACTTCGGACGCCTGTCCCGAGTGGGACAAAAAAATGGGTTGACACGACCGCGCGCTTGTCCGAAATTTCGACTTCACCCCCGCCGTTTCCTGCTCCCGGAGTTCCCATGACACAACGCACCCGCCCCCCTTTCCGCGCCGATCACGTCGGCAGTCTGCTGCGCCCCGCCGAGCTCGCCGAAGCCCGCGCCAAAGCGAAGCGCGGCGAGATCACGCCCGAGCAGTTGCGCGCCCTCCAGGAGAAGCACATCCGCGAAGTGGTGGCGAAACAGGAATCGGTCGGCATGCAGGTCGTCACCGACGGGGAATTCCGCCGCGACTGGTGGCACATCGATTTCATCCACGGCTTCGACGGCGTCGAGCTGGCGGCGGGCGATGCCTACGGCGACGCGAAATTCAAGAACACCGAAGAGCAGCCGCCTTTCATGATCATCGCGGGCAAGATCCGGCGCACCAGGCCCTCGATGCTCGAGCACTTCAAGTTCCTCAAGTCGCTCACCAAGCGCACGCCCAAGTTCACCATGCCCTCCCCTGCAATGCTGCACGCACGCGGCGACCGCGCATCGCTGAAGAAAATCTACCCCGATCTCGACGAGTTCTGGGCCGACCTCACCCGGGCGTACCGCGAGGAGATCGCCGATCTCTACAAGGCCGGCTGCCGCTACCTGCAGATCGACGACACGACGATCGCGATGATGGGCGACCCCAAGGTGCAGGAGAATTTCAGGAAGCTCGGCGACGACCCGAAGAAGGACAACGCCATGTACGCCGACGCGGTGAACGCGGCGATCCGCGACGTGCCCGACGACATGACGGTCGCCATCCACACCTGCCGCGGAAATTTCAAGAGCACCTGGCTCGCGAGCGGCAGCTACGACTACGTCGCCGAGACCGTGTTCTCGCGCCTGGAGGTGGACGCCTTCTTCCTCGAGTACGACACCGACCGCGCCGGGGGCTTCGAGCCGCTGCGCCACGTGCCGAAAGGCAAGATGGTGGTGCTGGGGCTGGTCAGCTCCAAGGTGCCGGAACTGGAGAACAAGGACGACCTGAAGCGCCGCATCGAAGCGGCAGCAAAGGTCATCCCGCTGGAAAACCTCTGCCTCTCCCCGCAGTGCGGCTTCTCCAGCACCCACCACGGCAACAAGCTCACCGCGGACGATCAGTGGCGGAAGCTGGGGCTCGTCCTCGAGGTCTCGAAGAGCGTCTGGGGCTGATCACCACACCGCGCCGCGCGCGGTCACAGGCCACAGCGCTGCGACTTTCCCGCGGCGCACGCAGACGAACGAGTCGTAGAGGTTCACCGTTGGGTCGCAGTGGCCGGGCACGAGAAGTATCTTCTCGCCGAGCTTCGGCGCCCTGGCGCCCGCGGTGATTCCGAGCACGCCGTGCTCGTCCGAAGCTTTCACGTACTCGACCCCGGGACGCTCATACACCTGCGGCATCCCGGAGTCCACGCTCGATGCCTTGAGGCCGGCATCGACCACGGCGCGGTCGTGTGTGGGTGTGCTCATCACCGTCGCCAGGACGAACAGGCTCTGCGCGAAGCGCGGCCAGCCCTCTTCCCAGATATTGCGGCCGTAGTCCGCGTCCATGAACACGTAGGACCCGGGCTGGATCTCGTTGAACACGCGGCTCGCGCTCTCGAGAAGAAACGTCCCCGTGCCCGCGCCCGTCACGGTCCCGCAGGCGATGCTGGCCGCCTCGATCAGCGTTTTCGTGGCCCGGGCCTTTTCGCACGCCGCGGCGATCGCGGCGCGGCGCTCCGCTGCGGAGCGCAGGTGCTGCGCCGAGCCGTGATAGGCGTGCAGACCGGCGAAGCGCAAGTTTCTGCAGGCGGCGATGCGCCGGGCGAGCGCGAGTGCCGGCTCTCCTGGCTGAACCCCGCAGCGATTCGCCCCGACGTCGATCTCGACCAGCACGTCGAGCCGGACACGTTCGGCGCGCGCCGGCGCGTCCAGCTCGGCGACGTTGCGCTCGTCGTCGGCGAGCACCGCGACCTTCGCCTCGCGCGCGAGGCGCGCCAGGCGCGCGGTCTTCGCCGCGCCGACGATTTCGTTCGTGACCAGCACGTCGGCGACGCCGCCGGCAACCAGCGCCTCGGCTTCGCTCACCTTCTGGCAGCACACGCCCACCGCGCCAGCGGCGATCTGCCGGCGCGCGATCTCGGCGCACTTGTGGCTCTTCGCGTGCGGCCGCAGGCGCACGCCGCTCGCCGCCACGCTTTCGGCCATGCGCGCGATGTTGCCCTCGAGCGCGTCGAGATCGAGGACGAGCGCGGGCGTGTCGATTTCTTCGAGCGGGGTTCCGACGGCAGTAGCAGGCAACAGCATGACGCCGCCATTCTAGCGAAATGCGATAATCGCGCCTCCAGTTCCGAGGTAACAATGACCCTCCCCACCACCATGCGCGCGGTCGAGATCACCCAGCCGGGCAAGCCCGAGGTGCTGAAGATAGTCACGCGCCCCATGCCGCAACCCAAGGCAGGCGAAGTGCTGATCCAGGTCGCCGCCGCCGGCGTCAACCGCCCCGACCTGATGCAGCGCACCGGCCACTACCCGGTGCCAGCCGGCGCCTCCGACATTCCCGGCCTCGAGCTCGCCGGCAGCATCGTCGCGCTGGGCGAAAGCGTGCGCGAGTGGCGCGTCGGCGATGTCGTCACCGCGCTGGTGCAGGGCGGCGGCTACGCCGAATACTGCACGGCGCCCGCGCCGCAATGCCTGCCGATACCGAAGGGCCTGTCGCCGGTGGAAGCGGCCGCGCTTCCCGAAACCTTCTTCACCGTGTGGAGCAACGTCTTCGACCGCGCGGGCCTGAAGCCCGGAGAATCGTTCCTGGTGCAGGGCGGGTCCTCCGGCATCGGCGTCGCCGCGATCCAGATGGTCAAGGC
>JBGPTG010000130.1:0-8720 GCA_041490545.1 Gammaproteobacteria bacterium | reverse complement strand
GGCCGACGCGCCGGGAGCGGTCAATCCGGCCGACTACGACCTGGTCGCGCTGGCGATGCAGGAGCCGCAGTATCGCGCACCTGACGTGAGAGCTCTCCTCGATGCGGCGGCGAAGTCCGGGATCCCGTGCATGTCGATCATGAACATGCCGCCGCTGACGTATCTCAAGCGCGTTCCGGGCATCGATGCCGAGGCCTGCCGCAGCTGCTATACCGACGCCAGCGTCTGGGACGCGTTCGACCCGAAGGTCATGACGCTGTGCAGCCCGGACCCGCAGGCCTTCCGCCCGCCGGAAGAAAAGGTGAACGTCCTGCAGGTGAGACTGCCGACCAACTTCAAGTCGGCGCGCTTCGACTCGGATGCGCACACCGCGATCCTGCGGCAGCTCGCCTCGGACATCGAAGCGTCCCGTTTCGACACGGGCTCGGGCAAGATCGAGCTGCCCGTCAAGCTCAAGGTGCACGACTCGGTGTTCGTGCCGCTTGCGAAGTGGGCGATGCTCATCGCCGGCAACTACCGCTGCGTGCAGAAAGACGCGATGCGGCCCATCAAGGACGCCGTGCACAGCGACCTCGAAGCCTCGCGCTCGGTGTACAACTGGGTGGTCAAACTGTGCGTGTCGCTGGGCGCGAACGAGAAGGATCTCGTGCCGTTCGAAAAATACGCCAACGCGGCGTTGTCGCTGGGCAGCCCGTCCTCCGCGGCGCGGGCGCTCGCCGCCGGCGCGCCCAACATCGAGCGGGTCGACCGGCTGGTGAAGACCGTCGCGGCGCAGAAAGGCATGCGCTCCGAAGTGCTCGACCAGACAGTCGCGCTGGTCGACGGGTGGCTGGAGAAAAACCGCAAGAAAGCCGCGTGATTCCGGCGCCGCCGGGTGGAATCGAACCCGGACGACGCCGAGTTTCTCCGAAAAGGCCCGGAACCCTCCGGGCCCTTTCCATTTCCGAGTCAGCCGAAAACCATCACCGTCATCGATGGCAGGCGCACTACCTGAAGGTTGACGTCGAAAAAATAGTATTGCAGGTACGCCAGGACCAGGGCGAGCAGCATAAACGACTGCCTGGCCAGCATTCGCCGGCTGGCAGCGTTCGCCGACCCCAGTTTTCCCGCGAGGAAGCCCTGGAGAAACCGGCGAATCGTCTGCCGTGGTCTCGTTGATGGCGCTGCTTCCGCCACCACACCCTGAGTCGACGTTTCGGCCGGCTCGGCCGGCTTGGGAGGCGGTTCCGCGCGGATCAACTCGACGAGCGCGTCGTGCAAGTGGCGGCAGCCGTCGCGTGCCCTCTCGAGGTGCGCGTCCGCCTCGGCCACGTTGGCGTGCGCCTCGACCCGTTCGGAGACCGCCTGGGTAAGGTCGGCTTCTGCTCTGGCGAGTGCGGCTTCGAGTTCCTGACGTTGGCCCATGAGTCCTCTTTGCGACGGTGTAGATATACCACAATGTCATATTGGCGTGTCGCGGCCCCGTGCCGGCCCGAGACTCGCCTTGTCGGTTTTTCCTGACACGAGCGTCAGGTGTTTCCCGACACTCAGCTTGCGCCAGCATCAACCTTCACTCGTCACGCTTGACCGGCTCCCTCACGGAGTGCAGCATCCTGCCACGCTCGTTACAACGGGCGCTCCAGAACCTGATCGGATTGGAAGAGATCTGGCCTCGGAAGGACGCGCTGCTCGACGACTTCGGCGGGGGCACGCTCCCCTAGACCGATTTCCGAAGGAGGACATATGAAGACCGCAAGACCGACATTTGGCGCGTTCAACCAGGGAGGAGTTCCCACAATCGCGTGCTTCAACAAGGCGTCGACGCCCCTCGGCGTCAACCTGGGCGCCCTGATCGAGGCGATGCAGGCGTTCGTGAATCAACACGTGGCACCCGTGTGGGGCACGCCGGCGAAGCTGGTCAAGTCGACCGGTTACGTGAAAGGCGCCTGGGCGATGGTCTTCCTCGACAACGCCGATCAGCCGGGTGCGCTCGCGTATCACGATCTCACCCCCGATGGGATGCCCCAGTCCAAGGTCTTCGTCAAGACCACGCTGGACAATAACGACCTGGTGAGCGTGTCGGCATCGCACGAGCTCGTCGAGATGCTGGTTGACCCGGCCATCAACATGATGACGACGGGCCCCGACCCGAAGCTCATCTATGCGTACGAGAGCGCCGATCCGGTCGAGCAACTCAGTTTCAAGGTCAACGGCATCCCGATGACCGACTTCGTATACCCAGCCTACTTCGAAGCCTTTCACAAGGCCGGCTCGGTGCGGTTCGACCACCTAAAGAAGGTCAATAAGCCGTTTCAGATTCTTTCCGGCGGCTACCAGATCGTCTTCAGGAACGGAAAGTGGAGCCAGGTCTTCGGCTCGGCTTCAAAGAAGAAGCGCTTCGGCAAGGAAGACCGCCGCGGCCATCGGAGCGAGCTGCGCCCCCGTGCAGCGAGGAACAAGCTGCAGCGTGCCGACAGGAAAAAGATCGCCCGGCTGGAGCGTGGGAGCTAGCGAAACCTCGATTCCGCAGCGAGCGCCCTACGGATACAGCACCTCCACATTCTCCGGCCTCAACCACTCGTTCAGCGATTTCATCAGCGCGTCATCCAGATTGACGCGCCAGTTGTCCCCCAGCTGCATCTCGACGCTCGCACCGCCGTTGCGATAGCACACCGCGACCGGACAAGGCCCGTTGCGATAAGGCTCCAGCAAACTCCTCAATTTCGCCGACGCCCCCGCCTGCGAGGCCTCGCCGTTCATCGACAGGCGCACGCCGCGCGCGAAGCGACTGCGCGCGCCGGCGAGGTCGTAGATCCTCTCTGCGGCGATGCGCATGAACACGCTCTCGCCTTCCTCGCCCACCGAGCGGCGCACGTTGCGCACTTTCGCCTCGATGACCACCAGCGCGTCTTCCTTCACCAGGTCGCGGTACTGGTCGAACACCTCGCTGTAGACGGTGACTTCCTGGGTGGCGGTGCCATCCGACAAATTCACCACGATCATGCGGCCCCCTTGCGTCTTCTGGAAGCGCAGCGACTCGACGATGCCGGCGATGAGCTGGACGTGCACCCCGCCCGAGCTCTCGATCGACGGCGCGAGGCTGCGCAGGCTGGTGCGCACGAAGCGGGAAATTTCCCCGCGCACCGCCGCGAACGGATGTCCCGAGAGGTAGAAGCCGAGGCTCATCTTCTCCTCGCGCAAGCGCCGCGTCTCGTCCCAGCGCTCCGCGGCGACGAGCGCGATGCGCTGCTGCGATTCACCGTCGGCCGAGGCGAAGAGGCTCGTCTGCTGCGCGTGGCGCTCGGCCTGCTCGGCCGCGTCGAGCGCCACGCCCACCGACGCGAACAGGCTCGCCCGGTGATCGTTCAGCGAATCGAACGCGCCGGCGCGCACCAGCGCCTCCACCACCCGGCGGTTGACGCTGCGCTTGTCGACGCGCGCGCAGAAGTCGAAGAGATCGCTGAACGGCCCGTCGTTGCGCGCCGCAAGGATCGCGGCGATCGCCGACTCGCCGGTGCCTTTGACCGCGCCCAGACCATAGCGGATTGTCTTTGCGTCCACGGGGACGAAGCGGTATTCCCCGGAGTTCACCTCGGGCGGCAAGACTTTCAGGCCGTTGGCGAGCGCGTCCTCGTGAAACTGGTGCACCTTGCCGGTGTCGTCCATCACCGCCGAAAGGTTGGCCGCCATGAACGCGGCGGGATAGTGCACTTTCAGGAACGCCGTCTGGTAGGCGATGAGCGCGTAGGCGGCGGCGTGCGACTTGTTGAAGCCGTAGCCGGCAAACTTCTCCATCAGGTCGAAGAGGAGGATGGCTTTCGCGCGCGGCAGGTGGTTCTTCTCCGCGCCGGCGAGGAACACGTCGCGCTGCTGCGCCATCTCCTTCGCGTCCTTCTTTCCCATCGCGCGGCGCAAGAGGTCCGCGCCGCCCAGCGAATAGCCTCCCATCACCTGCGCGATTTGCATCACCTGCTCCTGGTACACCATGATCCCGTAGGTAGGCTTGAGGATGGGCTCCAGGCGCGGATCGAGGTATTCAACGCGCTTGCCGTGCTTGCGCTCGACGAACTCGGGGATCAGCTCCATCGGCCCGGGGCGGTAGAGCGCGACGAGCGCGATGATGTCCTCGAAGCGGTCGGGCCGGGCTCGCTTGACGAGGTCGCGCATGCCGCGCGATTCGAACTGGAATATCGCGGTAGTGTTGGCGTTGGCGAACACCGCATACGCGCGCGGATCGTCGAGCGGGATCTTCTCCAGCGCGAACTCCGGTGACCCCATCGCGCGGATCGACTGCAACGCCCAGTCGAGGATGGTGAGCGTGGTCAAGCCCAGAAAGTCGAACTTCACCAGACCAATTCGCTCGATGTCCTTCATGTCGAACTGCGAGATCGTGCTCTCGGTGCCTTGCGCTGCGTAGAGCGGACAGAAATCGGTGAGCTTCCCCGGCGCGATGAGCACACCCCCGGCGTGCATGCCGACGTTGCGGGTCAGTCCTTCGAGCTGCCCGGCGAGCGCAAGCAGGTCGCGGGTCTCCTCCTCGTTCTTCTCGCGCTCCGCAAGGCGCGGCTCCATCTCGCGCGCGTCCTGCAGGGTGATGCGCTTGCCCGGCTGGAAGGGAATGAGCTTCGCCAGTTCGTCGGTGCGCGTGTAGCTCCATTCCATGACGCGACCGACGTCGCGCACCACGGCGCGCGCGGCCATGGTGCCAAAGGTGGCGATCTGCGAGACCGACTGCGCGCCGTACTTCTGCCTGACGTATTCGATCACGCGGTCGCGGCCGCGCTCGCAGAAGTCGATGTCGAAGTCCGGCATCGACACACGCTCGGGGTTGAGGAAACGCTCGAACAGGAGATCGTAGCGCAGGGGATCGAGGTCGGTGATCCCTAGCGAATAGGCGACGAGCGACCCCGCGCCCGAGCCGCGACCCGGGCCGACCGGCACGCCGTTCGACTTCGCCCAGTTGATGAAGTCGGCGACGATGAGGAAGTAGCCGGCAAAGCCCATCTGCACGATGGTTTTCGTCTCGAGCTCGAGGCGCTGCCGGTAGCCCGGTTCCTCTTTCGCGCGCCGTTCCGCGTCCGGGTAGAGCGCGGCGAGCCGCTGCGCCAGCCCCTGCCCGGCCGTCTGCGCCAGGTAATCCTCCAGGCTCGCGCCGCCGGGCGTGGGAAACTTCGGCAACCGGCTCTTGCCGAGATCGAGCGACAAGTTGCAGCGGCGCGCGATCTCCACCGAATTCGCGAGCGCCTCGGGCAGATCGGCGAAGCGCTTGCCCATCTCGGCCTGCGACAGGAAATAGCTTTCGCGCGTAAAAACCCGCGGGCGGCGCTGGTCGCCAAGTACCTGCCCTTCGGCGATGCACACCCGCGCCTCGTGCGCGGTGAAGTCCTCGGGCTTCAGGAACTGCACCGGGTGCGTAGCGACCACCGGAAGCGAGCACGCCCCGGCGAGACGCACCGCGGCATCGACGTAGCTCTCCGCGTGCGGGCTGCCCGGGCGCTGCAGCTCCAGGTAAAACCGTCCGGGAAAGAGCCCTGCCCATTCCTGCGCCAGCCGCTCGGCCTGCGCTCGGTTGTCCTGGAGAAGCGCCGCGCCGACGTCGCCGTGCATCGCGCCGGAGAGCGCAATCAGGCCCTCGGTGCCCTCGGCAAACCAGGTCTTCTTCATCTCGGCGCGCCCGCGATGCTGGTTCTCCAGCCACGCCCGCGTCAGCAGCTCGGACAGCCTCAGATAACCCTGGCGCGACTGCACCAGCAGGACCACGCGGTGCGGCTTGTCGCGCTCGGACTCGTTCGTGATCCAGATATCGCAGCCGATGACGGGCTTCACGCCGGTGGCGCGCGCCGCTTTGTAGAACTTGATCATGCCGAACACGTTGGCGAGATCGGTGATGGCAAGCGCCGGCATGCCGTCGGCGGCGGCCCGCGCGACGGCTTCGTCGATGCGCACGATGCCGTCGCTGACGGAGAATTCGCTGTGCAGCCGCAGGTGGACGAAGGCGGGGGTGGGCATCGAATCGCGGGACCACGGGAAATTTCCCGCTCAGAAATTTTACACCGGGCAGCAGGCGGGTGTGGAGCCGCTTCCCGACAGGCCGGGTGTGGGACGCATCGCGGATTGAATCTCCCTTTCCCCTGGCAGCACCGCCCGTCGAGGGGGATAATTCCCCGGGGGCGCGGTTTCAGGTGAATTCAAAAATGGAGAAGAACAATGCGCGGTCGACGCGTTTTTCGGATAATTAGACCGTACTTCGCGGCGATGGCGGTCATCAGCTTGGCGGCCGCGCTCTTGACGACGATTTATTTCACGCTCCTCGACCTGCAATGGATCACTTTCCTAACCGGGGTGCTGACTGCGTCGATTCTCGCTCTCACAAGCCGCGCAACGCGGGCGGAATGGTCCAGCCTGCGCAAGTCGGCGAAACTGTCCGCCCTGCAGGAGAAGCACAAGCGGGAATTGCGCCAGCGCGAGAGCGCGGAAGCGACGCTGGCGGAGACGGTTCCCCGGCTGAAATTCGTGGACGAACTCCTTCCCGTGATGCTGGCGTGCGTGGACCTCGGCAGCCGCATTCAATATCACAACCGGGCCTTCCGGGAGTGGGTCGGATTGAAAGGCGATCGGATCGACGGCGAGACCCTGAAAAACGTCCTGGGCAGGAAGATCTTCGGGGACCTGGCGCCGGTTCTGCAGTCGGTGTTAGCCGGGAGCGCGGTCAGTCAGCAGACCATCCGGACGATGCGCAACGGAGCCGTTTATCGGTTGCTGGAGCAGTACGTTCCATACAGGGACGAGGGCGGAAAGCTGGCCGGCTTCTACATTCTCGACAGCGATATCACGGAGCCGAGCGACCTGGCGGGCCGGGCATCCGCGGACGCTGCGGGCGCCGCCGCCGGAGCGGCCCGGGATTCAATGAGCACTGAGCAGGATTTGTACGTCGACTCCTTCTCGGAAGAAGTCGCAGGGTCCAAGGACGCGGCGAACCGCATGGTGTCGGCAATCGAGAAAAACGAATTCAAGCTCTTTTGCCAGCGTATCGAGCCTCTTGCCCTGGAACAGCCCGGGGTTCGACACTATGAGGTGCTCATTCGGCTCGTGGAGGAGGAAGAGAACTTGTCGTCGCCCGGCGCGTTCTTCCCCCTCGCGGAAAAATACGGCCTCATGTCGAAACTGGACCGCTGGGTGGTCGAGCAGGCGGTGAAATGGGCGTCCTTCCGGGCGCCGACCGCCAGGCAGTCGGAACCATCGATGCTTTTCATCAACCTTGCCAGCGCAACAATGGACGAGCCCGATTTCCCCGAGTTTGTCGGTCATCTGCTGAAAGAATACCGGATCGACGCCGGCGCGTTGTGCTTCGAGATCATTGCATCCGAAGCCACGCACCATCACGACCAGGCAGCGCTCCTGGCCGATCGCCTCAGGACGCACGGATGCCGCATTGCGCTGAGCGGTTTCGGCCGGGATCAGGTTTCCTTCGAGCTGCTGAGAGGCATCAAAGTCGACTTTTTGAAAATCGACGGATCCATCATTCTCCACATCCATCGGGATCCGCTGGACATGGCGAGGCTCAAGGCAGTGAACAGAGTTGCGAAGACGATCGGCATCAAGACGGTCGCCGAACTCGTCGAAGACCAGGCCACGATCGAGGTACTCAGGAAACTGGGTGTCGATTACGCGCAGGGATTCGGCATTTCCCAGCCCAGCCCTTTATCGGAAATCGCGTAGTTTCCCTTTCCGCGGTCCGGCCCCGCCCTGAACCGGTCGCATCAGGCGATCGAGGCCTGCGGCTCGGCGGCATCGCGCGCCTCGACGCGGCCGATTCGGAATACCGTTTCCCCGGCACCCGCGAGCGCGCGCGCCGCGCGATCGGCGTCCTTCGCGTCCACCACGACCACCATGCCAATGCCGCAGTTGAACACGCGGTGCATTTCGGCATCGGCGACGTCACCCTCGCGCTGCAGCCACTGGAACAGCGGCGGCAACGGCCAGGCATTCCTTTCGATCACGGCCTTGACGCCCTCGGGCAGCACGCGCGGCACGTTTTCAACAAGACCTCCGCCCGTAATGTGCGCCATCCCCTTCACCTTGACCTCGCGCAGCAACGCGAGCAACGGCTTCACGTAGATTCGCGTCGGCTCGAGCAGCACACCCCCGAGCGGCCTGCCGTGAAAATCAGCGTGGAGATCGGGTTTCGCCCGCTCGAGAATCCTGCGCACCAACGAATAACCGTTCGAATGCGCGCCGCTAGACGCGAGTCCCAGCAGCACGTCGCCCGGCACGATGCCGCGGCCGTCGACGATCGCGCTTTTCTCGACCACGCCTACCGCGAACCCGGCGAGGTCGTACTCGCCTTCGGCGTACATTCCCGGCATCTCGGCGGTCTCCCCGCCGATGAGCGCGCAGCCCGCGAGTTCGCAGCCGCGCGCGATGCCCTTGACCACGTCTGTGGCGACCGCCACGTCGAGCTTGCCGCAGGCGAAGTAGTCGAGGAAGAAGAGGGGCTCGGCACCCTGCACCAGGATGTCGTTGACGCTCATCGCCACCAGGTCGATGCCGACCGTGTCGTGCCAGCCGAGCTGGAAGGCGAGCTTCAGCTTGGTGCCGACCCCGTCGGTGCCGGAGACGAGCACCGGCTCGCGGAATTTCTTCGAGACCTCGAACAAGGCGCCGAAGCCGCCGATTCCGGCGAGCACTTCCGGGCGCAGCGTCCTCTTCGCAAAGGGTTTGATCGCCTCGACCAGCGCGTC
>JBGPTG010000129.1:0-8740 GCA_041490545.1 Gammaproteobacteria bacterium | reverse complement strand
GGTTGTCCTCGGGCGCGAGCTCGTCCATGCCGAGGATCGCGATGATATCGCGAAGTTCCGTGTAGCGCTGCAGCGTCGCCTGCACCGCGCGGGTGGTCGAGTAATGCTCCTCGCCGATGGTGTTCGGGTCGACCTGGCGCGAAGTAGAGTCGAGCGGGTCGACCGCGGGATAAATGCCGAGCGACGCGATGTCGCGCGACAGCACCACGGTCGCATCGAGGTGGCCGAAGGTGGTCGCGGGCGACGGGTCGGTCAGGTCGTCGGCGGGCACGTAGACGGCCTGGATCGAGGTGATCGAGCCGGTCTTGGTCGAGCTGATGCGCTCCTGCAGCCGTCCCATTTCCTCGGCGAGCGTCGGCTGATAGCCCACCGCCGAAGGCATGCGCCCGAGGAGCGCCGAGACTTCGGTCCCCGCGAGCGTGAAGCGGTAGATGTTGTCGACGAAGAACAGAATGTCGCGGCCTTCGTCGCGGAAGTGTTCGGCCATGGTGAGGCCGGTGAGCGCGACGCGGAGCCTGTTCCCCGGCGGTTCGTTCATCTGGCCGAACACCATCGCCACCTTGGACTCGGAGAGGTTGTCGAGCTTGATGACCTCGGCCTCGGCCATCTCGTGGTAGAAGTCGTTGCCCTCGCGCGTGCGCTCGCCGACGCCGGCGAATACCGAGAGGCCGCTATGCTGGGTGGCGATGTTGTTGATGAGCTCGAGCATGTTCACGGTCTTGCCAACGCCCGCGCCGCCGAAAAGGCCGATCTTGCCGCCCTTGGCGAACGGGCAGATCAGGTCGATCACCTTGATGCCGGTCTCGAGCAGCTCGACCGAAGGCGAAAGCTCGTCGAACTTGGGCGCGCTCTGGTGGATCGAGCGGCGCGTCTCGGTCTTGATCGGACCGGCCTCGTCGATGGGACGGCCGAGCACGTCCATGATGCGCCCGAGCGTGCCCTTGCCGACCGGCACCGAGATCGGCGCCCCGGTGCCCTTCACCTGCATGCCGCGGCGCAGGCCGTCTGAGGAACCGAGCGCGATGCAGCGCACGACGCCGTCGCCGAGCTGCTGCTCGACCTCGAAGGTGAGGCCCTTCTCGGCGAAGCTCTTCCCCGCGTCCTCGAGCACGAGCGCGTCGTAGATCCTGGGCATCCCCTCGCGCGGGAATTCGATGTCGACCACCGCGCCGATGCACTGGACGATGGTTCCTGTGGCTTGAGCTTGTGACATGGTGTTTTCCTAAATCGCGTATTCGTTAAACCGCTGCGGCTCCGCCGACGATCTCTGATATCTCCTTGGTGATCCCGGCCTGGCGGTTCTTGTTGTAGATGAGCGTCAGCTCGTCGATGAGGGTGCCGGCGTTGTCCGAGGCGGCCTTCATCGCGACCATGCGCGCGGACTGCTCGGAAGACATGTTCTCGGCGACCGCCTGGAAGATGATCGCCTCGATGTAGCGCGTCAGCACCTGATCGAGCACTGCCCTGGCCTCGGGCTCGTAGATGTAGTCCCAGGCGCCCGCCGGGACACCGAGTTTCTCGCCCGAGAGCGGCAGCAGCTGCTCGATCACCGCTTCCTGCTTCATGGTGTTGATGAAGCGCGTGTAGCAGATCATCAACCGGTCGAAGCGGTCGCTGGTGTAGCCGTCGAGCATGACCTTCACCGCGCCGATCAACTTTTCCATCTGCGGCCGGTCACCGAGCTGCACCACGTGGGAGGCGACGTTCGCGCCCAGGCGCTGCATGAAGCCGAAGCCCTTGCCGCCGATGGCGCAGACTTCGATTTTCTCGCCCTGCGCTTCCCATTCCTTGTACTTCCCGAGCGCGAGGCGAAGGAGATTCGTGTTGAGCGCGCCGCACAACCCCTTATCGGTGGTGACGACGATGAGGCCCACGCCCTTCACCGTGTCGCGCTCGATGAGGAAGGGGTGGCGGTATTCCGGGTTGGCGTGGCTGATGTGCGCGGCGACGTTGCGGATCTTCTCGCCGTAGGGACGCGCGTGGCGCATGCGCTCCTGCGCCTTGCGCATCTTGGAAGCGGCGACCATCTCCATCGCCTTGGTGATCTTCCGGGTGTTCTGCACACTCCGGATCTTCACGCGTATTTCTTTTGTTCCTGGCATGTCCTATTTCGAACGGGGGAACCTCAAGTTCCCCCGTAACTCCTGTTTGGAACAGGGAAACCTGAGGTTTCCCCGTTACTCCTGTTTGGAACAGGGAAACCTAAGGTTTCCCCGTTACCTCTTCCTCAAAAAGTGCCGTTCTTCTTCCAGTCGTCGATCGCCGCCTTGAGCGCTTTTTCCTCGTCGGCCGAGAGGTCCTTCTTTGCTTCCATGTTGCTGACGACGTCCGCGTACTTGTCTTTCAGATAATCGCGCATGGATTTTTCCGCCGCGAGCGCCTTTTTCACGTCGATGTCGTCGAAGTAGCCGTTGTTCACGGCAAACAGCGTCAGCGCCATTTCCCATACCTGCAGCGGCTGGTACTGCGGCTGCTTCATGACTTCGGTGACCATGCGGCCGCGCTCGAGTTGCTTTCGCGTCGCCTCGTCGAGGTCGGAGGCGAACTGCGCAAAGGCCGCGAGTTCGCGGTACTGCGCGAGCGCGAGGCGCACGCCGCCGCCGGTGTCGCGGCGCTTCATGATCTTGGTCTGCGCGGCACCGCCGACCCGCGACACCGAGATCCCCGCGTTGATCGCCGGCCGGATGCCGGCGTTGAACAGGTCCGTTTCCAGGAAGATCTGTCCGTCGGTGATCGAGATGACGTTGGTCGGCACGAACGCGGTGACGTCCCCGGCTTGCGTCTCGATGATGGGGAGCGCGGTGAGCGATCCGGTCTTTCCCTTGACTGTGCCCTTCGTAAATCTCTCCACCCAGGCTTCGGAGCAGCGCGCGCCGCGCTCGAGCAGGCGCGAGTGCAGGTAGAACACGTCGCCCGGGTACGCCTCGCGTCCCGGCGGACGGCGCAGCAAGAGCGAAATCTGCCGGTACGCCCAGGCCTGCTTGGTCAGGTCGTCGTAGATGATGAGCGCGTCCTGGCCGCGGTCGCGGAAGTACTCGCCCATGGTGCAGCCCGAGTAGGGCGCGATGTACTGCAGCGCCGCCGACTCGGAGGCCGCCGCCGCGACCACGATGGTGTAGGCCATGGCGCCGTGCTCTTCGAGCTTGCGCACCACGTTGGCGATGGTCGAGGCCTTTTGCCCGATCGCGACGTAGACGCAGAAGAGGTCCTTGCCTTTCTGGTTGATGATGGTGTCGATCGCCACCGCCGTCTTCCCGGTCTGGCGGTCGCCGATGATCAGCTCGCGCTGCCCGCGGCCGACCGGCACCATGGCGTCGATCGCCTTTAGTCCCGTTTGCACCGGCTGCGAGACGGACTTGCGCCAGATGACGCCGGGCGCGATCTTCTCGATCGGGTCGGAGAGCTTGGTGTGGATGGCGCCCTTGCCGTCGATCGGCTGGCCCAGCGAATTCACCACGCGGCCGAGAAGCTCCGGCCCCACCGGCACTTCCAGGATGCGGCCGGTGCACTTCACCGTGTCGCCCTCGGTGATGTGCTCGTATTCGCCCAGGATCACCGCGCCGACCGAGTCGCGCTCCAGGTTCAGCGCCAGACCGAAGGTGTTCTTCGGGAATTCCAGCATCTCGCCCTGCATGACGTCGGAGAGGCCGTGGATGCGGCAGATGCCGTCGGTGACGGTCACCACCGTCCCCTGAGTGCGCACGTCCGCCGACAACGCAAGATTCTGGATCTTGCTGCGAATGAGGTCGCTGATTTCGGATGGGTTCAGCTGTTGCATGGTTGGTCCTTTAGCTTGTCATTCTGAGCCCTGCGCTTTCGCTCAGGATGACGAATGTCATTCTTCGAATTCATTCGTCAACTTTTCAGCACGGCGGCCATCTCGTCGAGCCGGCCGCGCACCGAGCTGTCGATCACTTCATCGCCGACGGCGATGCGCACGCCGCCGATCAGTTCCTTGTCGACGCTGACGCGCGGGTGCACGCGCCGCTTGAAGCGGCGCTCGAGGTCGGCGACGAGGCTCGAGACCTGGGCGTTGCTCAACGGGAAGGCGGTGAGGATGTCGGCCCCGACCACTCCCTCGCGCGCGTTCTTCAGTTCGGCGAACTGCGCATGGATCTGCGGCAGCAGCGCGAGGCGGTCGTTGGCGATGAGCACGCGCACGAAATTGCGCGCGTCGTCGGGGAGATCGTCCCCGCACAGCGACATGAAGAGCGTATAGAGCGGTTTCGCCCCGAGGTTGGGGTTGCCGATGCAGGCCTGCACCTCGGGGTGCGCGGCGAAGCGCGCCATGTTGGCGAGCATCGAGGCCCACAGGCCGAGCGCGTTCGACGCGTCGGCGAGCTCGAACACCGCTTGCGCGTAGGGCCTGGCGATCGTCGCGATCTCGGCCATCTATTTCACGACAAAAGGGGGCACACCCCCTTTTGATCCCCGGATTTTGCGCGTTCCGCGATCCATATCGTATGGTTCAGATGTCCTTCCTGAGTTGCGCGAGCAGGTCGGCGTGGGTCTGGGCGTTCACCTCGCGGCGCAGGATCTTCTCGGCGCCGGCGACGGCGAGCGCAGACACCTGCTCGCGCAGCATTTCCTTCGCGCGCGCGACCTGCTGCTCGATTTCCGCCCTGGCGGCGGCCTTTTCGCGGCCGCCTTCTTCCTTGGCCGCGGTCTTGGCCTCTTCGACCAGCTGCACGCCGCGCTTTTCCGCCTGGGTGATGATCTCGGCGGCGCGATCGCGCGCCTGCTTGAGCGTCGCCTCGGCCTGCTTCGCCGACGCCTCCAGCGACTGTTTTCCGCGTTCGCCCGCGGCCAGGCCGTCGGCGATCTGCTGCTGGCGCTGCTCGATGGCGCGCATCAGCGGCGGCCAGATGAATTTGACGGTGAACCAGATGAAAAGCGCGAAGGCAAGCGCCTGCGCAATCAACGTCAGGGTGATGTTCATGTGACGATCCTGGAGGAGCCGTGCTGCACCCGCCCCGGTCCGCGCCGGCCTAGCCGCCCAGCGCGCCGAGCAGCGGGTTGGCGAACGCAAAGAACATGCCGATCCCGAGGCCGATGATGAACGAGGCGTCGATCAGGCCGAGCAGCAGGAACACCTTCGCCTGCAGCGTCGGGATCATTTCCGGCTGGCGCGCCGCACCCTCGAGGAAGCGGCTGCACATGATGCCCACGCCGACGCAGGCGCCGAGCGCCCCGAGGCCGACCATGAGACCGATGCCCACGCCGGTGTAAGCCTGGACCAGGGCGATGAGTTGTAGTTTTTCCATTGTGATTCCTTTCTAGGACATCTATCGATTAGTGACTTATCGGTTGGTGCATGTCAATGACTCTCATGCGCCATGGAGATGTAGACGACAGTGAGCATCATGAATATGTACGCTTGCAGCGCGACGATGAGGACGTGAAAGATCGCCCAGGCCAGGCCGAGCGGCACGGCGAATATGGCGCCGGCGAGACCGGCGCCGGCCATCATCCACAGGAGCAGAAAGATGATCTCGCCCGCGTACATGTTGCCGAACAGCCGCAGCGAGTGCGACAAGGGCTTCGAAATGTACTCAACCATGTTGAACAGGAGGTTGAAGAACGCCAGCAACGGCGACGCCCAAAGCGGCTTGACGCCGAAGGGCGTGCAGAACAGCTCGTGGATCCAGCCGCCCAGGCCCTTCACCGCGATCGAGAAATAAATCATGAGCAGCCACACCGAAAGCGCGAGCGCGAAAGTCGTGTTGACGTCCGCAGTGGGAACGATGCGAAATCCGTGCGGCGCGAAAAAATGCGTGACCCACGCGAGGATGTCCACCGGAAGGAAGTCCATGGCGTTCATGAGCAGCACCCACAGGCCCACCGTGAGCGCGACCGGCGCGATGAACCTGCGGTCGCCGTGAAAGATGTCCTTCGCCTGATTGTCGACGAATTCGCAGAGGATCTCGACAAAGGCCTGGCGCTTGTTGGGGACGCCGGAAGTCGCTCCGCGCACCACCCACCATAGAAAACCGAGACCGAAGACACCGAGCAGCGCCGCCGTCACGAGCGAATCCACGTTCAGCGTCCAGAACGAGCCCTCTCCCACCGGGTGCTGAAGGAAGCTGAGGTGATGACCGATGTAGGAACTCGGGGTCAGATCGTGCTCGGCGGCCATCGCGGAAAACTCTTCCTTAACCCTGCTTGTGTTGAATTGCCACTGCCACGGTGAACACCAGCACCGCGGCGACAAAAGTACCGATCAGTCCGATTGCGACGACGTCCCCGTACGTCGCCAGTACGGCCCACAAGAGGAGAATCATGAGGACCACCTTGACGGCCTCGGCCCTCAACGCGGCGTACAACGCCTCCCCTGCGGACTTCGCTTTGCTGCGCGCAGCCAGGGCTGCGAATGCCAGCCCGGCGATGATCGCTATCGCTCCGCCCAGCGCGGCGGAGATGGCGCCGTGTAATCCGGCGATCCATGCCGACAGCAGCGACGCAAGTGCGGTGCACAACACCTGCAGCCCGATGACCGGGCGGAAGACCCGCCACACACCCCACCCCGCAACTGCAAACCCGCAGAATTTTAAAGGGAAAACGCTCCCCTAGTCAAACCGCCGCGCGGGAAAACTGCCGGTCCGGGGACGAATCGGCGGGAGTTTGCGCCAGCGCAAAGACCGTCGCGCTCAGATCGGGTAGGCGAGCGACGCGGGCGGCACGTCGGAGTCGAACACGCACAGCTTTTCCCGGAAATGCAGGCGGTTGCCGGTGAGGGCGACGCGGTCGTCGTACTGGCCCGAAGCGAAGTACTCGGTGCGCCCGTCGGGGAAGGTGCGCAGGAGCTGGAAGTTGGCCTGAACGCGCAACTCCTCGTCGGAGGCCGCCTGCATGCGGAAATTCGCGATCGTGTGGCGCTGCGTATAGGGCTCGTAGTCCTCGGACTGGCCGATCGCGGAGATGCGGTCGCGCAGCATGGTCTTGGTGGCGAGGTTCATGACGTCGTCCTCCGGGCCCAGGCGCACGCTGCGCCGCGTGGTGACGCGGTAGGTGCAGGAATCGAGGAAGAACTCCGGCCACTGCTGCAGCCGGCCGCCGTCGAGGCACTCGGCGTAGCGGGAGTAGAACTCCTGCACGTCCAGGCGCAGTTCGGCGGTGAGGATGGATTTTTCCGTGACGGCCATGGGCTCTCCGATGTGGGCAACTGCAAGCTGGGCGCGGCTACGCATAGGTTGAGGCGATCCGGATATCCGCACCGCCCACGCCCTGGACGTACGCGTGCAACAGATCTCCGGGCTTCACCGGGCTCACGCCCGCGGGCGTGCCGGTCATGATGACGTCCCCGGGATGGAGCGTATACATCGACGAGGCGAACTCGATCAGGCGCTGCACGTCGTAGACGAGGTATTTCGTGTTCGAATTCTGCCGCAGCTCGCCGTTCACGGTGATCGAAAGGTCGAGAGCGTTCGGATCGGCGATCTCGTCGGCGGTCGCGAGCCACGGCCCGAGCACCGAGTAGGTGTCGATCGACTTCCTGAAGCACTGCAGCTCCGGCCCGCGCACCGTCATGTCGAGGCCTATCGAATACGCGCAGACGTATTCGAGGGCCTTTTCCTTGGGGATCTTGTTGCCGCGCTTGCCGATGACGAGCGCGAGTTCGACCTCGTGGTCGTTGCGCCGGTCCGGCCAGCGCAGGCGTATCTCCTCCCCGAAGCCGATGAGCGAGGAATTCGCCTTGAGGAACAGGCCCCAGTCGCCGATGCCCTTCTGGATGTTGGTGCGGCCGTGCGCGATGCCCGGGTCCTTGATCGATTCGGCGATGTGGTCGTTGTAGTTGATCGGCGCGGCGATGATCTTGCCGGGATTGGCGACCGGCGAAAGCAGCTTTACCTTCGCGAGCGGCTTTCGCTTCGCCCTGGGCGCGAGCTTCTTCGCCGCGGCGAGCACGCGCCGGAAGTTCAGGATGAGAGGATCGCCTTGCGCGATCGGCCAGCGCTGCGCGGGGATGGCTTCGAGCGCCCCGGTGACATCGAGCACCTCGTCGCCATGCACCAGCCCCAAGCGGTCCTTGTCGAAACGGCAGATTTTCATTTTCTTATAGCGTCGGGTTGTTGACTTCGCCGCCGAGCGCGGCGAGACCCCAGGCCGAGGCCTGCGCGTCGACGCTGAAGCTGAAGTGCCCGGCGAGCGAATGCGCATCCCGGAAGATGCGCTCGAGCGGATACGCTTCGTAGATGCCGTTCGCGCCCGCCATGGCGTGGAGAGTATCGACCGCTTCGGTGCAAAGGTTCACGGCGTAGGCGAGGTTGCGCTTGAAGCGCAGCTTGGTGAGGGCGTCGGCGACGGCCCTGCGCGTGGCGAACTCCTGGCCCTCGAGCGCGTCGTTGCGCAGCACCAGCCGCGCCGCGTCGATCTTCGAGGCCGCCGCCCCCACGCGCATCTGCACCGCCTGGAAGTCGCGCATCTTTGCCGCGGTGTAGCTCGTGCTCCTCTCCCTGACCGCGTCGATCGAGAGTTCGAGCGCGGCCAGCGCGTTGCCCACCGCGCAGGCGCCGATGCCGTGGCCGAGCAGCGCGTTCGCCGACACCTGGTAGGCCGGATTCTTGTTCGTGCGCGCGCCCGGAAACGCGTCCCCGCCGCGCGTGTCGTACATGCACAGCGCCTTGTACTCGGGGACGAAGACGTCCTTCGCGACCACGGTCATGCTGCCGGTCGAGCGCATGCCCATCACCTTCCAGTCGTCGATCACCTGGTACTGCGACTTGTGCAGCAGGCACATGCG
>JBGPTG010000128.1:0-8784 GCA_041490545.1 Gammaproteobacteria bacterium | reverse complement strand
CTCCAGCGCGGCAACCGTCCCGGGCGGCGCGATGTCGCTCTTGGTGATGACGATGCGGTCGGCCACCGCCGCCTGTTTGGAGGCTTCTGGCGCGGTGTCGAGGCTAGCCATGCCGTTCACGGCGTCCACCACCGTTACCACGCAGTCGAGGCGGTACTGCGCGCCAAGCATTCCGTCGGTCTGCAGGGTGTGCAGCACCGGCACCGGATCGGCAAGACCGGTGGTCTCTATGAACACGCGGTCGAAGTCGATCACCTCGCCCGCACGCCGCTTGATGAAGAGTTCGCGCAGCGTCTCCTGCAGATCGGTGCGCACCGAGCAGCACAGGCACCCGTTGGAGAGCAGCGTCATGTTCTCGGAGGACGACGCCACCAGTTCGTGGTCGATGCCGACCTCGCCGAACTCGTTGATGATCACCGCCGCCCGGTTCATGCCGGGGTCGCGCAGCAGGCGTTTCAGCAGCGTCGTCTTGCCGCTGCCGAGAAATCCGGTGATCAGGCTGACGGGCAGCTTGCCCGCGAGAAGATCGCGCGAAGCGCTCTGGTTCAAATGCTCATCTCGAGGGTATACAGCCCGCCGGCGAAGCGATCGACAGCAAAGACCAGCCGGCGGTCGTCGACATAGACATCGTTGAGCTGGCTCGAGCCGACGCGCGAGAGCTTGGGCGCGGGCGGCACGTAGTAGGCGATCTCCTGCGGCTGATACGGATTGCTGACGTCAAAGGCGCGAACGCCGCCGCCGAAAAAGGTGGCGACGATGATGTCGTCCGATTTCCACGATCCCGGCACCGGCAGGTTCTCGTGCAGGTTGTGCGCGCCGAAGCGGCCGCCGTCGTGCGCGAAGGTCTTCACCGGCGGCAGCGGGAAGGTGCTGATCGGAACCGGGTTGCTCTCCACCCGCGCATCCACCACCCAGACGAGCTTGGGCCAGTCCTTGCCGTCGGGATGGACGCACTCGTCGCTGACGATGAGCAGCTCCTTGGAAAACAGCGGCAGCACGGTGTGCGTGAAGCCGGTATAAGGCGGCGAATAGCGCCAGTGCGCGATGAGCTTGGGCCGTGACTTGTCGGCGATGTCGAGGATCACCGCGCCCCCTGAAATGTAGCCGACGTAGGCGCGGTCGGGCCGCTGGGGAAAAACGTTGGTGTTGTGCGCGCGAAAACCCGAGTCGAATGTTGGGTGGCGTGCCGGCGGCGGCGTGGCGTCGCCGACGCGCGTGCCGGGCATCCACCAGCGTCCCACCTCCGCGGGTTTGGACGGATTGCGCACGTCGATGATGCGGTAGAACTGGTCATCCGAGGGATGCGTCGGCTGGAAATCGGGCGCGCCCGAGGCCATGTGGACGTACTCGCCGTCGACGAACCACACCGCATGCACGCCGCGCGAATGCGGGCCGGAGGCGTCGAAATGCGAAATGAGTTTCGGTTTTTCCGGCGCGCTGATGTCGAAGAGATCGAAGCCCGCAGGCTTCAGTCCCACGGCACTCGTCTGGTAGGCCACCGCCATGACATCGCCGACCACGTCGAGCGAGTTGGAGCGCACTTTTGCGTGCGGGAGTTCGGTCTGCACCACTACGCGCGGATTCTTCGGGTCGGTCACATCGACCGCGGTGAAATTCTTCGGCGCCGACTCGTGCGCGAGCCACAGGATGCGCCGCCCGTCGCGCGCGAGCTGCATGCCCATGCCCTCGCCGATGCCGCCGAAGCCCTGCAGCTCGTGGTGCGAGAGCAGCTTCATGTTGAATGCGAGCGTCTGGTCGGGGCGGGCGGCGATTCCGGGAAGCGTCTGGGCCATCGTGATTCCTTGTGGGGGTTGAACGGGATACAAAGGCGCTATGGTAACGCCTGGAAACGCGCCGAGGCAGGGAAGAGCAAATTTTCCCGCGCGGTTCGGGTACACTTTCCCGGCCCTATCGTTCGAGGAGGAAAGAAATGCACAAGCTGTTCGCGGTTACCTTCGGGCTCGCTGCCGTCCTGCTGTGCGGCGGCGCGCCGGCCCAGCAGTATCCGACCAAGCCGGTCAAGCTCATCGTCACCTACCCGCCGGGCGGAAGCTCCGACCTGCTCGCTCGGGTGTTCGGACAGAAGCTCTCCGAAATCTGGGCGCAGCCGGTCATCGTCGAGAGCAAGCCGGGCGCGGCTGGCTCCATCGGCATGGACTACGCGGCGAAGCAGGCGAACGATGGCTACAGCTTCGTCGTCGGCAACATCGGCCCGGCCGCGGTCAATCCCCTGCTCTCCAAGGTGCCGTACGACGTGGAACGCGATTTCGTCGCGATATCGCTGATCGCTACTGGCCCGAATATTCTCATCGTCTATCCGGGTGTTCCGGTGAAATCGCTGCGCGAACTCACCGACTTCGCCAAGTCGAGTTCGGGCAAGCTTAACTACGGCACCAGCGGACCGGGAAGCATCTCGCATCTCGCCGGCGCAATGTACCTGAACCTCACCGGGATCAAGGCGACCGAGGTGCCTTACAAGGGCGGCATCCTCGGCGTGCAGGACCTGGTCGCCGGGCACATCCAGTACATTTTCTCCGATTCGCTGCCGGCGATGCAGTTCATCAAGGCCGACCGCGCGCGCGCCCTGTGCGTGACCGGCGCCGCGCGCAGTCCGATCATGCCCGACCTTCCCCCGTGTGCCGAGGCGGTGCCGGGCCTCGTCGCGGTTAACTGGTGGGGAGTGTTCATGCCCGCCGGCACCTCAAAGGCGATCACCGACAAATTTCACGTGGACCTGGTGAAGGCGATGCAGGATGCGGACGTCAAAAAGAAATTTGCCGACCTGGGGGTGGAAGCGGTCTCCAGCTCGCCTCAGGAATTTACGGCGTTTATCAAGTCCGAGATGGCGAAGTACGCCAAGCTGATCAAGGAGGCCGGCATCACGGTGAATTAAAATTAAAGCGGACTGCTGACGCAGCCGCTTTAATTCCGCCGGCTCGAGCGGATCGGCCCGCCGCTCAACCGGCGGACGGTCAGCGGCGGGCGCGTTTCTTCCGCCGCGGGTTCCCAGCCAACTTCTCCAGCACCGCGCACACGGCGCCGGTGTCTTCCTTGCCAAGGCCCATCGCCATAGCGGCGCTGTAGATCGGCGCACTCGCCGCGAACAGCGGCGTCGGGCACTCGAGCTCCCGCGCGAAGTCGCCGATGATGGTCATGTCCTTCTGCCACACTTCGTTCTTCATCGTGGCTTCGGAGTAATCCCCTTTCACCATCATCGGCCCGCGCACCTGGAACATGCGCGAGCCGCCGGCGCCGCCGGCGACGACTTTCAGCACCTGTGCGGGATCGAGGCCGGCTTTCATGCCGAGCACCATGGCCTCGGCCGCGGCGACGTTGTGGATCGCGACGAGCAGATTGGCGATGAATTTCATCTTCGAGCCGTTGCCGAAAGGTCCGACGTAATAGTTCGCGCTGGTGAAGCCCTGCAGCACCGGGACGATCGTGCGGTACGCGGCGCGATCGCCGCTAACATAGATGAGCAGGTCCTTGACGCGCGCCTGCGCGCCGGTGCCGCTCAAGGGGCAATCGAGCAGGGTCACGCCGCGCTTCGCCAGCACGTCGCGCGCGGCGGTCTTCACCGCGATCGGCAGCGTGCTGGTTTCGACGACGATGGTGCCGCGCGGCGCGGAGCCGGCGAGTTCTTCGGCGACCTGCGCGAGCGCCCTGGCAGAGGGCAGCGATGTGATCAGGATGCCGGCGCGCCGCGCGACCGCGCGCGGGCTCGCAGCGGCGACGCCGCCGGAGCGCACGTGCTCGGCGCGCCGCTTCGGCATCAGGTCGCAGCCGACCACGCGGAACCCGGCGCGGCCGAGATTGAAAGACATCGCCGAGCCCATGATGCCGAGCCCGATCATTCCGACGGTCTGCTGAGTCATCGCTTCCTCTTTCCTGTGTTGGTCCGCACACAAATACGCTAACATTCTCGCTCAAAAAAGCGGAGGCAGAGTGGCAGGCTCGGTTTCGAAGTTCCTGGTCGGCGTCGACATCGGCGGCACTTTCACCGACTGCGTGGTGCTCGACCGCTCGGGACGCATCACCGCCACCAAGTCCTCCTCGACCCCGTACGATTTCGCCGAGGGCATGCTCGCCGCGATGCGCGTCGCCGCGGAGCGCCTCGGGCTGTCGTTCGAAGCGTTCTGCCGCGAGGTCGCGGTGCTCACCCACGGCACGACGGTCGGCACTAACGCACTCCTCCAGAGGAAAGGCGCGAAGGTGGGACTCATCACCACGCGCGGCCACGAGGACGCGATCCATATCATGCGCGGCTCGCGCGGCGTTTCCTCGCGCGACATCGCCAAGGTGGTGCACTTCCCTTCCAGCCAGAAGCCGGTGCCTATCGTGCCCAAGCGCTTAATCGAGGGCGTGTCGGAACGGGTCGACTGCTTCGGCGAGGTAGTAGTGGAGCTGAACGAAGCCGAAGCCGAAACGGCGATCCGGCGCCTGGTCGAGGCCGGTGTCGAGGCGATCGGCGTGTGCTTCCTCTGGTCGTTCAAGAACCCGATGCATGAGCGGCGCGTCAAGGAGATGATCCGCGATCTCGCGCCCAAGGTGTTCGTGTCCTGCTCGGTCGACATCGCGCCCAAGTGGGGCGAGTACGAACGCGTCACCGCCACCGCGTTGAACGCCTACATCGGCCCGGTAATGGCGAAGTACCTGGGCAATCTCGATCGTCAGCTCAAGGCCTCCGGTTACGAGCAGCCGCTGCAGATCACGCAGTGCGGCGGCGGTTCGATCTCGGTCGACCACGCCATGGGTTCGCCGCTACTCACCCTCGACTCCGGCCCGGTGTCCGGCGTCACCGGATCGGTCTACCTCGGCAAGGTGATGGGCATTCCGAACATCATCACCACCGACATGGGCGGGACGTCTTTCGATGTCGGCATCATCCACGACGGCAAGCCCGAGTATTCGTTTGTCTCCAACGTCGCGCAGTACGAGTACTTCCTGCCCAAGGTGGACATCCAGGCGATCGGCTCGGGCGGCGGCTCGCTGGCGCGCGTCGATGCCGGCTCGAAGACGCTCAGCGTCGGCCCGCAGTCCGCGGGCGCCGATCCGGGGCCGGTGTGCTACGGCAAGGGCGGCACCATCGCCACGGTGACCGATGCCGACGTGGTGCTCGGCTACATCAACCCGGACAACTTTCTCGGCGGGCGCATCATCCTCGACAAGAAGAAGGCCGTGGAAGCCGTGCAGCGCGTGGCCGACGGCCTCGGGCTTTCGCTCTTCCAGGCGGCGGCGGGAATCGCGCAGATCGCCGAGTTCAAGATGGCCGACATCATCCGCAGGATGACCGTCGAGAAGGGTTTCGACCCGCGCGACTTCGTGCTGTTCGCCTTTGGCGGCGCCGGCCCTGCGCATGCCGGCGTGTTCGCGCGCGAGCTCGGCGTAAAGAAGATCATCATTCCGCAAAAGCAGATCGCTTCGACCTGGTGCGCCTTCGGCGCCGCCGCCGCCGACATCCTGCATGTCTACGAGCAGGTCGACATTCAGGCGAGCCCGTTCGACGCCGCGCGCGTCAACGCCGCGCTCGATTCGCTGGAGCGGAAGGCGAATGCGCAGATGGACAAGGACGGCATCGTCGGGAACCGGCGCCATTTCGAGTTCTCGATAGACATGCGTCACCGTGGACAGATCAACGAGGTCGAAGTGGCATTTCCCGAGAAGCGCGTGAAGGATGTGCTGTGGGAACCTTTGCGCAAGCGTTTCTACGCGCGCTACGAGCAGCTCTACGGTCGCGGCTCGTCGTACCGCGACGCGCGCCTGGAGATCGTGACGCTGAGGCTGCGCGCGACTGCCGCGACGCCGCGCCCGAAGCTCTCCGCTGCGAAGAAGCTCGTCTCGAAGATCGATCCCAAGGCGGGCCGCGGCAAGCGCAGCATCTTCTGGGCGGATCTGAAGAAGAGCGTCCCGACCCCGATCTACGACGGCGCGTTGCTGGTTCCGGGCAATGCGATCAAAGGCCCGGCGGTCATCGAGACCACCGACACGACCGTGGTATTGCATCCGCGGCGCTCTCTGTGCGTGGATGCGTTCGGTAATTTCGAGATCGAGTTCGGCAGGTGATTGGAAGCGAGGACGGAACATGCCCAAAGTGAGCGAAATGAAAGGCGCCGCCTTCGACGGCAAGAACATGGGCTACGTGCCGCCGAAGCAGCTCGCCATCTCCCCGAAGCTCAAGCTGCACAAGAAGAGCGCGAAGAAGATCGACCCGATCACCTACGAGGTGATCCGCCACAGCCTCTGGCACGTGAACGAGGAGCACGGCGCGACCATCCAGCGGCTCTCCGGGTCCCCCGTCGCCATGTACGCGCTCGACCTCAATCCCTCGATCCTCACCGAGGATGGCGAGTTCGTGTATTTCGGGCCTTACATGCAATACATGTCCGGCGTCACTGACACGCAGGTGAAGTGGACCCTCGAGTATCGCAGCGACAACCCCGGCATTCGGGAGGGCGACATGTTCCTCGCCAACGATCCCTGGGTCGGCGCCGCGCACCAGCAGGATGTGATGCTGATGTGCCCGGTGTTCTGGAAGGGCGAGCTCTTCTGCTGGGTGACCAATTGCCTGCACCAGTACGACATCGGCGGCATCACGCCCTCGTCTTTCTGCGGCTCCGCCGAGAGCGCGTTCGAAGAGGGTATCTGCATTCCGCCGGTGAAAATCATCGAAAACAACGAAATCCGCCGCGACATTGAGGAGTTGTACCTGCGTTCCTCGCGCAAGCCCGAGGCGGTGGCCCTGGACTTCCGCGCGCAGCTCGCCGGCAACCTCACCGCGCGCGACCGCGTGCTGGCGCTGATCAAGCGCTATGGGCCGGAAGTGGTGAAAGGCGTGATGCGCAAAATCCTCGACAACGGCGAACGCGCGTTCCTCGCCAAGATGAAGCGCCTGCCCGACGGCGTCTGGCGCGAGCGTACTTACGTTGAATGCTGCCGGCCGGGCGATCGTCGTACCCACAGGGTGATGCTGACGCTCAGGAAAAATGGCAACAAGCTCACATTCGAAAACGATGGCACCGCGCCGCAGGACGGCGCGATGAACGCCACCTACTCGGGGTGGCGCGGTTCGATCATGGTGGCGTTGAACCAGCTCCTCTGCTGGGACCAGTATTTCTCGATCGGCGGCGCTCTGCGCCACGTCGAGTTCGATCCTTCGCCCGGCACGTTCAACTGCGCCAACTACCCGGCTTCGGTCTCGACCGCGCCGGTGCAGGCGATGGAGATCTCGCTCTACCCGGCGTACAACGTGCTTTCGAAGATGATCCATTCCGACCCGGAGATGCGCAAGGACATCATGTGCATCGGCGGCACCAGCCAGTGGCCGGCGACGATCTTCCGCGGCACCGACCAGTGGGGCGAGAACTACGGCTATATCCTCGTCGATCCCATCGGCGGGGCGATCGGCGCCTTTGCCACGGGAGACGGAATTTCCACCGGCGGCCAGTCGAGGACGCCGATCTGCAAGCTGCCCAACGTCGAGCACACCGAGCAGACGTTTCCGCTTTTGTTCCTCTATCGCAAGGAAGTGATCGATTCCGGCGGCGCGGGCAGGAACCGCGGCGGATTGTCCGCGGAGTCCTGCTTCATTCCCCACCGCACCGAAGTGATCACGCAGGACACGCTGTCCTCGGGCAACGCGATTCCGACCTCGCCGGGAATGATGGGAGGCTATCCCGGGTCGGTGAATGTCTACAAGTTCAAGCGTGCAACCGATATTTTCGAGCGCCTCGGGAAGCAGAACATTCCAAACGACATCGCCGAGGTCAAAGGCGAAGAGGTCACGCTGCAATTGCGCCAGGAAAATTTCCTGCAGAAGCCCGATGATGTGTACGCGGTGATCTGGTCGGCGGCGGGCGGTTTCGGCGATCCGCTCGAGCGCAACCCGCAAAAAGTGCGCGAGGACGTCGTCGACGGGCTCTCGGTCTCGATCGCGGCGGCACGTGACATCTACGGCGTGGTCGTCGACGGTGAGCGCGTCGATCTCGAAGCGACGAAAAAACTGCGTGCCGAGCGGCGCGACGCCAACCGCAGGAAGGGCGTCGCCGTGGCGCGCCTCTCGGGCCGGGTGGTGGCGCACGCGACCGACAACCTCGACGTGCGCCGCGAAACGAGCGGGCTGCACCTTGCTTGCGTGAAATGCGCGGCGGATCTCGGCCCGGTACGCTCCAACTACAAGGAGCAGTGCGAGCGCCGCGAAGCCGACATCAGCACCGCCAACCCCAACATCGGCGACTACCGGCGCTACATCGACGACCGCCCGGTGTTCCGGCAGTTCTTCTGTCCGGGCTGCGGCGCGCTCGTCGAGAACGAGATCGCGCGCCCCGACGACGCCGTGCTGCACGACATAGACCTCGACTTGCGCTGAACAGGTTTATTCCGGAAGGCGCGTGCTGCGCGCGCGGGTCGTTTCGCGTTGACACGGTGGTGCGCGGTTGATAGATTGCGCCGCACTGCCGCGAAAGACCGAAGTTCCGCATGAAGGAACGCGAGGGCAGACTCCCGCCGGAGGGAGAACGGAACCGGCGGTCCATCCAGAGGAGCAGCAGCTATGCACGCGGCGGGCAATCCCGCGTTGACGACGGCGGTGCCGTCCGCGCTGCGCGCGTTCGACGCGAAGTGGATCGTGATCGGCCTGTGCGTGGTGCTCACGGCCTACATCGCCATCATGCCGCTCGCGTTCCTCTTGTGGCAGAGCTTCTTCACGCCGCAGACCGCTTCCAAGGCCGCCGAATTCACCTGGGACAACTACGCGACGGCCTACGGCTCCAGCGAAACGCTGCGGCT
>JBGPTG010000127.1:0-8874 GCA_041490545.1 Gammaproteobacteria bacterium | reverse complement strand
TTGAAAATCTGGATGACGCCGTTCGCGTCGGTGGCGATGCTGGAGAAATTGGCGCTGTTAAAAATCGCGCTCTGCAGAGCCCCCGCCTTGAGCAGCGCTTCTTCCGCCTGCTTGCGCGCGGTGTTGTCGGTGCCGATCAGCAGGTAGCCGATGATGGCGTTTTGAGCGTCGCGCAGCGCGGTGACCGACACGACCGCCGGGAAGCGGCTGCCATCCTTGCGGATGTAGGTCAGCTCGTAGATGTCCTCGATGCCGCGCGAGGCCTTGAACACCAAGGCCTCGAAGCCCGGCGTAATCGGCGTGGCGAGCTCGACGCTCAACGCCTTGGCGCGCGCGATCACTTCCTGCGGATCGGAAATGTCGGCCGGCGTGATCTTGTTCATCACTTCGGCGGCGGTGTAGCCCAGCATGCGCTCGGCGCCGACATTGAAAATCTGGATGACGCCGTTCGCGTCGGTGGCGATGCTGGAGAAATTGGCGCTGTTAAAAATCGCGCTCTGCAGAGCCCCTGTTTTAAGCAGAGCCTCCTGGCGTCGGACCTCGATGTTGGCAGCCATCGTACTGGCGGCCTTGTCGAGAATGGCGGAATCGGGATTTTTTTCGGCCATAGCCGACCTCCGTGTAAAGCGTGAAATGGTCTGGAGACGGATCACGCGGCCGACGTCGCCAGAACAGCGCAGGAAAACCAACTACGTTAGTGCCGGACTTGACGTCATCGCCGGCTGCCTCTTCCGAAAAAGGGACGTTTTCGCGAATCCGGCCGGTGCCACAAGATTACGTCCTTACAAGTCTAACAAATTCAGGAGAGCACGGTGCCCCCTGATGTTGCCGATACCTAATCTACTTACGCGGTAGCGTCTGGTTTTGTTAACTGACTTCAGTGTACAGCGCGAAGAAGAGGCGAAGTATCAAAGGTGACCGGCAGGTCGAACATTGCGGCGATTCGGCCGATAATCGCTTCCCGCCGCGTGTTACAAGGCAATTTTGGGAATGCCCTGGCGGTTCTGTACATCGGACAGCAAGCGATTGAACTCTTTCTTGACCACGTCGTAGCACTCGCAAACGCGGGCCTCCAATCCCGATCGATCAAGTACCGTGATGTGGCCACGGCGGTAGCTGATAAAACCGGCGTGCTGCAAGTTCCCGGCGGCCTCGGTGACGCCTCCGCGGCGCACCCCGAGCATGCTGGCGACCAATTCGTGCGTCATGATCAATTCATTGGTAGGCATTCGATCGAGCGTTAACAACAGCCAGCGACACAGTTGCTGCTCCAATGAATGGTACCGATTGCATACCGCTGTCTGGGACATCTGCGTAATCAGTGCCTGGGTGTAACGCAACATCAAACGCAGCATCAACCCGGCGCGATAGAATTCCTCCATCATCAACTGCGCTTTCAGCCGGTAGCCGTGGCCCGCGGTCTGCACGATCGCCCGGCTGGGCGTGGTATTGCCTCCCATGAAAATCGAAATCCCGAGTACGCCCTCATTGCCCACCCCCGCGATTTCGGCCGATGAGCCATCCTCCATGACGTAGTGTATCGACAGGATGGACGTGGTGGGGAAATAGACGTGTTGCAACTGGCCGCCGGATTCGTAGAGGACGTCGCCGAGCGACATCGTGACCAGCTCCAGAGCGGGGGCCAGGCGCTCGAATTCAGCCGTGGGCAGGGCGGCGAGAAGATGGTTTTGATTAGGATTATGCGGTGCGGACATTGGAAGCCCCCCTTTCGAGCTTCACCAGGGTCACTACAGATCAGATGCGGTTAAACTGAATATCGCATAGTTCCTCCGTCAAGCGAGTATAGGAAGTATAAAGGCCAGCCCTTTCCCGCGATATCGATCCTGCCTCCACCCCGTTCAGATCCCGGAATGTTCGCACCCCGCCCACCCAGGGCGATGATGCCTAAACCCTGGTGCCGTGCACTTCGTGGCGCGTGCGTGTTGAGGTTTCCTGTCACCAGGCCGTGCACTCACCTGCCACGTATTCTTCCCGCCGCATCGCTTGCGCCGTTGACACGCTACTCACCCTAACCGCGGTGGCGCTGCCCGGCACGCGGGCCGCCGAGCGGGTTGCGGGGCGGGGGCTTTTTCCTTGAGGGTGCGTGCGTATCTTATTATATAGATGATGTCGGGGTCTTCGATGGCGGCGATGATCTTGACGGGACCTTGGCAGTCGGGGCAGGTTTGGATGTCGATGTTACATACGCGCTTGAGGCGTTGCGCCCAGTCATGGCCGCGCGGGATTCGGTTGGGGGTTTTTGCTTCGCCCTTGCTCGCGGGATGAAGCGGGCTTGCCGTTGCCGCGCTTGGCCGGTGTGATCTCGGCGCGATGCTTGCTGGCCATATTATTCTTCAGACCGAGCAACCCTCGCATCATCGCCTAGCGGTGCCGCGGATCACCCCACGCTTCGCATCGGCACGCTCAACAGTATCCTGAGGGTTGTCGCGCAGCACAAGCGCGTCGATCATGGCGAAATACTAAAAGGTCTGTGAAAAGCCGCGCCCGAGCGAATAGCGGCCCGGCTGCGGCCAAGCGGCGAGGCCGTGCGGTTCCGCGCCGACGGGAATATTCTCTTTCACCGCGCCGGTGACGGTATCGAACGCATAGACGACATCACCGGAACGGCCGGAAAGCTGTAGATGCCTTCCCTCGGCGCTGACACTACCCATCCGCCGTGCTTTACCGCGTCGCGCCGGGGGCCGCGACCCGCTTCAAACGCCGGCGTGTTGCACGCCGAGCAGCAGAAACCGCACGATCCCGCTCATGAGCAGCGCCACGCCGATCGACAGCGAGACCGACATCAGCGCCTGCCGGCGGCCGATGGTTTTGAGCATCACGGCGAAGGTCGACACGCACGGGAAGTAGAAGGTCAAAAAGATCAGGAACGTCATGATCTGGACCCAGTCGAGATGCGCGCCGATGTCGAACGTGCCGAGCGCTTGATAGACCATCAGCAGCGATAATTCCTTGCGCAGAACGCCGAAGAGGATCGGCACGCCGAGCAGCACCGGCAGGCCGAGCCACCAGACCGTGATCGGCGTGAATGCGGTGTTGATGAACTGATCGGCGCCGACGTGCGTGAGCAGTGCCAGCACCACACTGCCGCCGACAAGCAGCGGCGTGACGATGGTGAGAATATCGCTGGTCCGCGCCCAGGTGTTGGCGAGCAGCGCGCGCCAGCGAGGCACGGCGTACGGCGGAATCTCCTGCACCTGCCCCGGACCGCTGCGCGGGTAGCGGCGCGCCAGCACCTGCCCGAGCAGCGCGATCACGATCATGCTGAGCAGGAAGATCGCGAGGACGCCGAGACCGCCGAGATATTTTCCGGCCAGCGCGAGAATGATGGCGGAACGCGCCGAGCACGGCACGAAGGTAATCAGGAGCGACGCGATGAAGCGCTCGCGGCCGCGCGTCGTGCGGGCCGCGGCCGAAAGTGCCGGCACGTTGCAGCCGAGCCCCATCAGAAACGGCACCGCGACGCCGCCGTGCAGACCGAGGCGGTGAAACCCGCGATCGACGACGAAGGCGATGCGCGGCATGATGCCCGATTCTTCCAGCGCCACCAGCAACAGCACCAGCGGGATCATGTACGGCACGACGATGCCGACGAGGCCGATCAAGCCGTCCGCGACGGCGCGCGCGATTACCTCGGCCGTCGAGTGCGGCTGCCACACGGAAACCCACTCCACCAATCTCGCCGAGGTCATCGAATCGATCCAGGCGCTGACCTCGAAGACCACGAACAGCACGGCGGCGAACACCGCCATGCTTCCGAGCAGGCCCCATTGCGGATGCAGGAACAGCTCATCGAGCCAGTAGCGCCAGCCGCGGCCCTCGTGCGGCGCGCCGACGCGGATGACCGCCTCGAACAGCGTCGCGGCGCGGTGATGGCGGTCGGCGTGCAGCTCCTCAGTGAGCGGTCGCGGCAGCGATTGCTCCGCTTCGGTACGCAGGCGCGTCACTTCCGGCAGTAGATCGGGAAAATGCTGCTGCATCTCCCGGCGAAAGTAATCGTCGTTCGCCGCGAGCTGCATGACGAGCAACGAATGCGGCACGCCGAAGGCCGCGTGGATCTCGGGCCGGTTCAGCGCCCTGCTCAGCGGTTGGAGTTTATCGCGGATGTGCTCGCTCGCCGGTTGCGGGAGTGGGCACACTTTTTCGCGCACTGCCGCGACCGCGGCAGCAAAAAGCTCGGAGATGCCCTGGCCCATCAACGCGACTGTCGGTACGACCGGCATGCCTAATTGCTTACTCAGTGCCGCGGCGTTGATGTGCAGTCCTTTGTTCCAGGCCTGGTCCATCATATTCAACGCGATCACCATCGGCCGGCCAAGCTGGCTCAGCTCGAGGGTGAGCTCCAGATGGCGCTCGAGCGCGGTCGCGTCCATCACCTGGACGATGACATCGGGCGGAGCGAACGGCGCCGGCGGCCCGCCGCGCTCGTGCGACTTCACCGGCGGCAGCTCGTCACCCCACAGCAGATACTGCAAGGCGATCAGATCGTCGTGCGCGAGGTCGTGCAGCGTATGGATGCTCGGCAAATCGACCACGCGCGCTTCATCGAGACCGATCTGCACCGCACACTCGTTGTAAGCGCGTCGCGTGCCGCTGAGCCGGCCGGTGTGGATCGAGGTGCTGGCGACGGCCTTGAACAGCGTGCTCTTGCCGCTGTTGGGCATGCCCACCAGCGCGATGCGCAAGCGCCGCTCGCCGCGGTAAAGCGGCGTGCGCAGGGGAACGACGAATATGGGGCTGGCTCTTTTCATCAAACGATCAGATGATTGCAACGCGTATCAGCGCATATTACCCGTGTGCCAGAGCAAATGGCGCCCCGGCTGGGGCCGGACCGTGAGCCCGTGCGGCTCCGCGCCGACGGGAATCGTCGCTTTCACCGCGCCGGTCGTGGTAGCGAACGCGTAGACGATGTCATCGAAACGGCCGGAGAGCCATAGATATTTTCCATCGGCGCTGACGTTGCCCATATCGGGGCTGCCGCCGCCGGGAATGGGCCAAGTGGCTTCGACTTTGCGCGTCGCGAAATCGATGACCGATACACTGCCCGGGCCATGCTTGGGGCCGAAGACTTTGTTCGAGCCGCGGTTCGCGACGTAGAGCTTTTTGCCGCCGCAGCTTGGGTAGAGCCCGTGAGCGCCGAAAAGTATAGGAAGTCTAAAAGCCCTTCCCCCCCGAAATCGATCCTGCCTCCACCCGTTCAGGTTCCGGAATGTTAGCCCCCGGCCCACCCAGGGAACGCCTCCGACGCCCAATCCCTGGTGCCGTGCGCTTCGTGGCGCGTGCTTTTCGAGAGTTTTCCTGTCACCCGGCCGTGCACTCAGCTGCCGCGTATTCTTACCACCGCATCGCTTGCACCGTTGACACGCACTGACCCTAACCGCGATGGCGGTGCCCGGCACGCGGGCCGCCCAAGCGGGTTGCGGGGCGGAGGCTTTTTCTTTGAGGTGCGTGAGTATCTTATGGATGACGTCGGGGTCTTCGATGGCGACGATGATCTTGACGGGGCCTGAGCAGTCGGGGCAGGTTTGGATGTCCGGAGGACTGAAGGTCGTAGCTACGATTTAGCTGCGCTGCCAACCGCGATGAAAGAGAAGCGTCAGTAATTCTTTGATTGATTGGTGGGCCGTGCAGGGCGAGCCGGAGCAGTCGCGAATACACTTAACGTGTATTCGTGCCGGCGAACGGGCGCGCCAGGGAAGGCGAGCCCTGGACTTTCGGAGCGAAGCCGGACGCGGAGCGATGAAAGTGAACCTGCGACCAACTGGTTAAAAGTTCGTCTGGCCCGTGACAGGTAATTTTAAATCAAGCCCTTACGGCATCCGTCACCTGTCATCATGAGCGGCAATGAGCGGAGAAAAGCGGTAACGCAATCTGCGTTCCGCACGTTTTCCGGCACAGTACGCCAGTGGCAAAACTTTATGCACGCGGTGCGACAATTGGTCGTCCTCCGAGGAACGGCGCACTATGAGCGATCTCTTTTCTAAGGTTAAACCGGCCACAAGCCATATAGCGCTGGCAACGCCGAAGAGATCGGCAACCACGCCGGAAAGAAGCGCACCCACCGCGTAACCCAAATCGCGCCAGAGTCGATAGACACCTACCGCTGAAGCGCGCCAGCTTCGATTAGTGACATCACTGGTTGCGGCGAGCAAGGTGGGATGTACCATGGCCGTTCCAATTCCTAATAGAATTGCTCCGATAACAAAACCGGAGAAGGTCGCAGCGAGGATGACGATGCCGATTCCCACGGCCTCCACCCAGCACATCCTGATGATCGAAGACGACGAACGCCTCGCCGCGATGGTCAGCGATTATCTCGGCGAGGTGGGCTTTCGCGTGAACCATCATGCCAACGCGGAAGATGGGCTCGCGGCGCTCAAGCGTGTGCGCTTCGATGCGCTGATCCTCGACGTGATGCTGCCGGACGTCGACGGCTTCGAAGTTTGCCGGCGCGTGCGTGCGACCTCCGACATTCCGATCCTGATGCTTACCGCGCGCGGTGACGCGACCGACCGCGTCGTTGGACTGGAGCTCGGCGCCGACGACTATCTGTCGAAGCCGTTCAATCCCCACGAGCTGCTGGCGCGGCTCAAGGCGATCCTGCGTCGCAGCCAAGCGGCACACAGCCGTGACAGCGTATTGCGCTTCGGCAGGCTGGAGATCGACCGCGATGCGTACGTTGCGCGCATCGACGGCCGCGAGCGTCCGCTCACCAGCTATCAGTTCGCGCTGCTGCTGGCGATGGCGAAACACGCCGGCCGCGTGATGTCGCGCGATGAGTTGATGGACCTAATGAAGGGCGAGCCGCTGGAAGCGTTCGACCGCGCGATCGACGTGCACATCTCACGCATCCGTGCGGCCATCGAGGACGACCTGAAACGGCCGCGCCGCATCATCACCGTGCGCGGGGTGGGCTACGTGTTCGCGCGCAGCCAGGACGGCGACGGGACTGAATGATGCGCCGGCTTTACCTGCATATCTATCTGACCGTCGTCGCCAGCCTCGCCCTGTTCGTGCTCGTTGCCGGGTTGATGTGGCGCCAGCTTGCCGAGGTCTCTCCACAGAGTCAGGTGCTCGAAATCGTCACCGCGCTGGCAGACGCTGCGCTGCCGGCGGCGGCGGAACCGCGCGCAACACAGCAGGCGGCGCTGGAACGGCTGCATGCGCGCGTGCACGCCGACCTCGCGCTGTTCGCTCGCGATGGTTCCATGCTCGCGGCGGCGGGCGCGCCGCTGCAAGCACCGGAGCGCAGCGGCAGCGGCTGGAGCGGCGGTCCTGCGTTCGCTATCACGTTGCCCGACGGCCGCATGTTCGTCGCACGCCTGCTGGGGCACGCGGGCCATCCCGCGTTCGGGTTGTTCATCGTGCTCGGACTTATTGCGCTGGCTGTCGCGCTAGGCGCATATCCCGCGGTGCGGCGCCTTACCCGCAGGCTGGAACGGCTGCAGACAAGCGTCGAGGCGCTCGGGGCCGGTGACCTGTCAGCGCGCGTCACCGTCGAGGGCCGCGACGAGGTGTCGTCCCTCGCGCAGAGCTTCAATCGCGCCGCCGTGCGCATCGAGCAATTGGTCGGTGCGCACAAGGGCCTGCTCGCCAACGCCTCCCATGAGTTGCGCTCGCCGCTCGGGCGCATTCGCATGGGAATCGAAATGCTGAACGCGGACGCAAAGCCGCAATTGCGTGCGGAGCTCGAGCGCGATATTGCCGAGCTCGATGCGCTGATCGATGAAATACTGCTGGCGAGCCGTCTCGATGCCGTGTCGGAGATGGAAGCGAGGGAGGACATCGATCTGCTCGCGCTCGTCGCGGAGGAGTGCGCGCGCATCGATGCGACGCTGGAAGGCAAGCCCGTCACTATGCACGGCGACAGGCGCCTGCTGCGTCGGCTCACGCGCAACCTGCTGGAGAATGCGCGTCGCTATGGCGCCGGCTCGCCGATCGAGGTGAGACTGCGCGACGTAGCAGGCGAGCGCGTTGAACTCATGGTCTGCGATCGCGGCCCTGGCGTGCCCGAGTCCGAACGCAGCCGCATCTTCGAACCGTTCTACCGCCCGGCCGGCGCACACGCACGTGAAGGCGGTGTCGGCCTCGGCTTGTCTCTGGTGCGCCAAATCGCGCAGCGCCACGGCGGCGACGCGCAGTGCCTGCCGCGCGAGGGCGGCGGCACCTGTTTGCGCGTGGAGTTGCGCAAGCATAAGGCTGAAACAACGTAATTGGACGTGCCAGCGCCGGTAGCGCCCAGCAATACATAGGACCTCGGCGCGCGACGAGGGAATCGCGTGACGCAGACTACGGTGCACCATATAGCGGCTTCTGTCGCGCCACGTGTTCTCCGATCACGCCGCCATCAGGCGCGCGCGACGTGGCTGTAGGGCGGTCCGCACAGCGTCTGATCGACCCGGTCGTATCACCGCGCCGGCGTTTACAAAACTTTACCTCCGAGAGAAAGCGCCGAAACGTTGCTCGTCCATAGTCGTGAGTATCGGCGGATACGTTGCGCCGTTCGACCCGCAGACAAGAGGAGCAAATCGTGAACGATGCAATTCAATCGACAGCTTCCACAGAGAAACATCGACATCATCAACAGGGCTCCGTAGCGAAGGTTGGATACTTCCTCTGGCACCTGTTGCAGATGGTCCTGGCAATGGCGGTCGGGATGGCGATCTTCACCGTCTTGTTCCGCGTGCTGCTAACGCCCACCGGCTATCTGGCGCTGCGGACCCAGACCCCGTTCCTGTGGTTTGCCGGCATGGCCGTCTTCATGACGGTGCCGATGATCGCATTCATGCGCTACTACCAAGCCCACTCGTGGCGGCAGTGTGCAGAGATGACCGGCGCGATGCTCGTGCCACCCGG
>JBGPTG010000126.1:0-8903 GCA_041490545.1 Gammaproteobacteria bacterium | reverse complement strand
GTTCCGCGGCAAACCGTTCAAGTTCCAGCGGCGCTACGGGTCCTACGTCATGGAGAACGTGCTGTTCAAGATCTCATTTCCCGCTGAATTCCATGCGCAGACGGCGGTCGAGGCCGCCGTCCGGTTGCACCCGGAGGTGAAGGACCGCATCGCGGACATCAGGAAGATCGAGATCGTCACGCACGAGTCGGCGATCCGCATCATCGACAAGAAGGGACCGCTCGCCAATCCGGCCGACCGCGATCACTGCATCCAATACATGGTCGCGGTTGGATTGCTCAAGGGCCGGCTCACCGCCGCGGACTACGAGGATTCCGCCGCCGCCGATCCGCGAATCGACGCGCTGCGCGCGAAGATGATTTGCGTGGAGAATCGCCGCTACTCGCGCGACTATCTCGATCCGAAGAAGCGTTCCATCGCCAACCAGCTGCAGGTTATCTTCAAGGACGGAAGCCGGACCGGCAAGGTGGCGGTAGAATATCCGATCGGACATCGCCGTCGCCGCGCAGAAGGCATTCCCCTGCTGGAGCAGAAATTCCGCACGAACCTGGCGCGCCGCTTTTCCGCGGAGCGCTGCAACGCGATACTCGATCTGTGCCAGGACGCGCGCCGGCTGGAAGCAACCCCGGTCAAGGATTTCGTGGATTTGTTCGTAGTGTGATGTAATTCCCGCGTGCCGCCCCGTTCCGGGCGGAGCGCGCTTTGGTAGGAGAGCCCATGTCTCAAGATCCGTTCAATACCCTCCGGGACTTCAAGATGGTCTCGGGGAAAACGGGCAAGTTCCACTCGCTGCCCGCCCTCGAGAAGGCCATCGGCGCCAAAGTTTCCCGGCTGCCCGTGTCGATCCGCATCGTGCTGGAATCGGTGCTGCGCAACTGCGACGGCAAGAAAGTCACCGAAGAACACGTCCGTCAGCTGGCAAACTGGAAGCCGAACGCGCCGCGCACCGACGAGATTCCTTTCGTGCTCTCGCGCATCCTGCTGCAGGACCTCACCGGCATTCCGGCGCTCGCCGACCTCGCCGCCATGAGAAGCGTGGCCGCCAGACTGGGCAAGGATCCCAAGGTGGTGGAGCCGCTCGTGCCCGTCGATCTGGTCGTGGACCACTCCATCCAGATCGACCACTACGGGGTCAAGAATGCGCTCGACCTCAACATGAAGCTCGAGTTCCAGCGCAACCAGGAGCGCTACACGTTCATGAAGTGGGGGATGCAGGCGTTCGACACGTTCCGCGTCGTGCCGCCCGGAATCGGCATCGTCCACCAGGTCAATCTCGAGTACCTCGCGCGCGGCGTGCACAAGAAGAACGGAGTCTATTACCCCGACACTCTCGTCGGCACCGACAGCCACACCCCCATGGTCAACGCCATCGGCGTGGTCGGGTGGGGCGTGGGCGGCATCGAGGCCGAGGCCGGAATGCTCGGCCAGCCGACCTATATCCTCACGCCCGATGTCGTCGGCGTGCACCTGAAGGGGAGCTTGCGCGGCGGCGTGACCGCTACGGATCTCGTGCTCACCGTCACCGAGCTCATGCGCAAGACCAACGTGGTCAACAAGTTCGTCGAGTTCTTCGGCGAAGGCACCGCCAGCCTCACCGTCCCCGACCGCGCGACGATCGCCAACATGGCGCCCGATTACGGCGCGACCATGGGATTTTTCGCTGTGGATGACGCCACCATCGACTATTTCGAAGGCACCGGGCGCACCAAGGAGGAAATCGATGCGCTGGCCTCCTACTTCAAGGCCCAGGGCATGTACGGCACCATAAAGAAGGGCGCGATCGACTACAGCCAGGTGGTCGAGCTCGATCTTGCCAGCGTCACTCCTTCGCTCGCCGGCCCCAAACGCCCGCAGGACCGCATCGAGATCGGCAAGGTGAAGGCGAAGTTCACCGAGCTGTTCTCGAAGTCTGCCGCCGAGAATGGCTTTTCGAAGAAACCCGAGGACCTGAAAAAGCGCGTCAGGACGCGTGACGGCATCGACGTCGGTCCGGGCGACGTGATGATCGCCGCGATCACGTCCTGCACCAACACATCGAATCCCGGCGTGCTGCTCGCCGCAGGGCTGCTCGCCAAGAAAGCGGTCGAGCGCGGCCTTACGGTCAAGCCGCACGTCAAGACCTCGCTCGCACCGGGCTCCCGCGTCGTGACCGAGTACCTGAAAAAGGCGGGGCTGCTGCCCTATCTGGAAAAGCTCGGCTTCAATCTCGCCGCCTACGGCTGCACCACCTGTATCGGCAACTCCGGGCCCCTCAAACCGACCATCGACGAAGCGATTGCCCAGAACGATCTGGTGTGCGCCGCCGTGCTCTCGGGCAACCGCAACTTCGAGGCGCGCATCCATGCCAGCCTGCGTGCGAACTTCCTCGCCTCGCCGCCCCTGGTGGTGGCCTACGCCATCGCCGGTACCGTCCTGAAAGACCTGATGACCGAGCCGCTCGGCAAGGGAAAGAAGGGCGAAGACGTCTGGATCGGCGACATCTGGCCCTCGGCAAAGGAAATCCAGGACTGCATGAAGTACGCGATGGACCCGAAGACTTTCCAGAGACTTTACGGCAATCTCGCCGACGCCAGCCCGATGTGGACGCAGGTGCCGTCTGTCTCGGGCCAGGTATACAACTGGCCGCAATCGACCTATATCGCCGAGCCGCCGTTCTTCAGGGACTTCTCGATGCAGCCGCGCCCGGCGGGCGCCATTCGCAACGCGCGCATCCTCGCCTTCTTCGGCGACTCGATCACCACCGACCACATCAGCCCGGCCGGTTCGATCAAACCCACGTCCCCGGCCGGAACCTACCTGCTCGAGCACGACGTGTCGGTGTCCGACTTCAACAGCTTCGGCGCGCGCCGCGGCAACCACGAGATCATGATGCGCGGCACCTTCGGCAACGTGCGCATCAAGAACCTGATGATCCCGGTGAAGCCCGACGGCTCGCGCGTCGAAGGCGGCGTCACCCTCCACCAGCCTTCCGGCGAACAGATGCCGATCTACGAAGCGGCGATGAAGTACGTGGCCGCAGGCGTGCCCACCGTCGTCTTCGGCGGCGAAGAGTACGGCACGGGGAGCTCGCGCGACTGGGCGGCCAAAGGAACCCTGCTCCTCGGCGTGCGCGCGGTGATCGTGAAGAGCTTCGAGCGCATCCATCGCTCCAACCTCGTCGGCATGGGCGTGCTGCCGTTCCAGTTCAAGGGCGGCGACACGGTCGCGTCGCTCGGCATCAAAGGCGATGAAACCATCGACATTCGCGGCGTCGAGGGAGAGCTCAAGCCGCAGCAGGATGCGACGCTGGTGATACGGCGAGCCGACGGTATGGTGAAGGAAGTTCCGCTGCTGCTCCGGATCGACACGCCGATCGAAGTGGACTACTACCAGCACGGCGGGATCCTGCCCTTCGTGCTGCGCGAGTTGTTGGCAAAGGCCGGCCCCTCGGTGCGTGTTGCAGCCTGATCCTGCATCCTCGCGAGCTCGGGCCTCCCGGCCCGGGCTCGCAGCTTCCCCTTCAAGGACATCTTCCATGCGCACTATCATCGCGTCCGCCTGCCTCGCCCTCCTCTGCGCCGGCGGCGCTCAAGGGCAGGGTTATCCTTCGAAACCCATCCGGCTCATCGTCCCCTTCGCACCCGGCGGCAGTTCGTCGATCGTCGCCCGGGCCTTTTCGTCGGAGATGTCCAAAGGCCTCGGCCAGTCGATCGTAGTGGAGAACAAGCCCGGTGCGGGCGGCAACATCGCCATGGAAGAAGTCGCAAAGGCCGAACCCGACGGCTATACGCTGATCATCGGCCACGTCGGCACGCTGGCGATGAACCCGTACATGTTCGAGAAGCTGCCGTACGATCCGGACAAGGATTTTCGCGCGGTGTCGCTGTTCGCCAAGGTGCCGACCATTTTCGTCGTGCACGAGAGCGTGCCGGTGAAAAACCTGCGCGAATTCGTGGCCCTCGCCAAGAAGGAACCGGGCAAGCTCAACTACGGCAGCGCCGGGAACGGCAGCGCCGGCCACCTCGCGATCGAGTACTTGAAACTCGTCAGCGGCATGGACATCCAGCACGTCCCGTACAAAGGCACGGGCCCGAACCTCATCGACCTGGTCGCCGGCCGCACGCAATTTTCCGCCGCCGGAACGCCGCCCCTCCTGCCCCATGTGAAGTCGGGCAAGCTGCGCGCCATCGCGGTCGGCACCAGCAAGCGATTGCCGGTTCTCCCCGACGTAGGCACCGTCGCCGAGCAGGGCTATCCCGGATTCGAGACCGCGCAGTGGTACGGGCTGAATGCCCCGGCGAAGACCCCGGATGCAATCGTCAACCGCCTCGCCGCGGAGTCCGCCAAGGCGGCCAAGAGCGCGGCGGTCGGGAAGCAGCTCGAACCCGACAGCGCCGAACCGATCGGCTCCTCGCCGAAGGAATACGCCGACTACATCGCCACCGAACAGGCCCGCTGGAAGGAAGTCGTGCAGAAAGCCCACGTCAAGGCGGAGTGATGCACGATTGGGACGTCATCGTCGTCGGCGGCGGCAACGCCGCTTTGTGCGCCGCGCTCTCGGCAAGAGAAATGGCGAAGCGCGTGCTGGTGCTCGAGCGCGCGCCAGAGGACGAGGCCGGCGGCAATTCGCGCTTCACCGCGGGGCTCTTGCGTATCGTCTACAACGGCGCCGATGACCTCGCGCAGCTGATCGACCTGTCGAAGGAAGAACGCGAACGCACCGATTTCGGCACCTACACCACCGACCAGTTCCTCGACGACATGGCGCGCGTCACCGAGTACCGTTGTGACCCGGATCTCACCGAGCGCCTGGTCAAGGAAAGCTTCGCGACCGCCCTGTGGATGCGCACGAAAGGCCTGCGCTTCACCGCGGCCTGGGGACGGCAGGCGTTCAAGATCGAAGGCCGGTTCAAGTTCTGGGGGGGCCTCACGCTCGAAGTGGTCGGCGGCGGGCCGGGACTGGTCGATTCGCTGACGCAGATCGCGACGAAGAGCGGAATCGATATCTGGTACTCGGCGCGCGCGGTGTCGCTCATCGCCGACGATGACGGCGTGCACGGCGTCGTCGTGAAGCGCGCCGGCAAGACGACCAAAGTCAAAGCCAGGGCGGTGGTGCTCGCCGCCGGCGGCTTCCAGGCGAACGCCGAAATGCGCGCGTCCTACCTCGGGCCGGGCTGGGAGCTCGCGAAGGTGCGCGGCACGCGTTTCAACACCGGCGACGCGATCCGCATGGCCATGGACATCGGCGCGGCGCCCGTCGGCAACTGGTCGGGGTGCCACGCCGTCGCGTGGGAGCGGAACGCGCCCGAGTTCGGCGACTTGGCGGTGGGCGACCAGTTCCAGAAACATTCCTATCCCTGGGGCATCTACATCAACGCCGAGGGCAGGCGCTTCGTCGACGAAGGCGCCGATTTCCGGAATTACACGTATGCGAAGTACGGCCGCGTCATCCTCAACCAGCCGGGGCAGTTCGCGTGGCAGGTGTTCGACGCCAAGGTGAAGAGCCAGCTGAGAGACGAGTACCGCATCAAGCAGGTGACCAAGGTCACCGCGAACACACTGGAAGAGCTGGTGAAGAAGCTCGACGACGTGAACGCGGATGCCGCGCTGGCCGAGATCAAGGCCTACAACGCCGCGGTCAGAACCGATGTCCCGTTCAATCCGAACATCAAGGACGGACGCTGCACGACAGGACTCGCGGTGAACAAGACCAACTGGGCCAACACCATCGATACCCCGCCGTTCGAAGCCTACGCCGTGACCTGCGGCATCACGTTTTCGTTCGGCGGCTTGCGCATCAACACCGACGCGCAGGTGATCTCGACCGACGGCGAGCCGATTCCCGGGCTATACGCCGCGGGCGAGCTGGTCGGCGGGATTTTCTATTTCAACTACCCAGGCGGCACCGGGCTGACCAACGGAGCGGTGTTCGGGAAGATTGCGGGCGCGAGTGCGGCGAGGCAGGTGGCCGGGATTCGCTGAAGTCATGCTGCCCTGGGCGCATTCGATGCGCAAGGCATCGTCACCGCTTCAACCGTACGGCTGATGAACCGCCTCGATTGCTCATCTCCGATCAGATGACGTCGAAGCGGTGGCCGTCGTCGAACAGAACCGGCATTACGCGGTCGGGCGGCGCAGGTACTCGCCGCGCGGCCGCCCGAGCACGTTGCCGTTCTCGCAAATCAGCTGGCCGCGCAGGAAAGTCGCCTTGACCCGCGCCGAGAGCTCGATTCCCTCGAAGGGCGTGTACCCTTGAGTCGATTGCGAGTCCCCGGCGCGCACGGTCCAGGTCTCGCGCGGATCGACGAGCGCGAGATCGGCGTCCAGCCCCTCGGCGATGTCACCCTTGGCGTTGAGGCCGAAGCGCTGCGCGGGGTTCAAGCTGGTCAGCGCGGCGATGCGGTTGAGCGACAGCCCCCGCCGCGTGCCCTCGGAGACGAGCGCCGGCAGCAGGTACTCCGTGCCGCCGAAACCGGATTTCGCCAGCCAGATGTTGCCGAAGGCCTTCTTTGCCGCCTTGGTTTCGTGCCGGCAGCAGGCATGGTCGCTCACGACCCAGTCGACCTTGCCTTCGAGGAGTTTCTCCCAAAGGAACTCGACGTCCTCGCGCGGGCGGATCGGCGGGTTGACCTTGGCGAGCACGCCCGTCTTCGCGCCGATGTCGAGCATGAGATGCCCGATCGTCACCTCGCGACGGAAGTCGATGTGCGGGAAGACTTCGGCCATCTGCAGCGCGGCGACCAGCGCCTTGCGCGACGAAAGATGCAGCAGATTGATGTTCGGCAGCGCGGTTTCGTTGGCGAGATAGGCGGCGATGAACACCGCCAGCCCCTCGGAGTGCGGCGGGCGCGCCGCGTGATAGGCGGCGAGGCCGCGCAATTTGCCCGCGCGCTCCACCTCTTTCGTGTACGCGGTCATGATCTCCGCGGTCTCGCAATGCAGCGACAGGCTGATCTGCGAGGCCTTTTCGGGATAACGCTCGCGCGCCGCCTGCACCCCGCGCATGATGAACTCGAAGTGCGCGTAGTCGTAGCGCTCGCCGGGCTTGATCATGAGGAATTTGCGCTGCTCGTCCGAGGCGCCGTGCAGCCCGTGCGACCCGTAGAACATGAAGATCTTGAACGAGGCGACGCCGTGCTTGGCGACCAGGCTCGGAATCTCGCGGATGTGGGTCGCGTCCATCGGCGCGAGGTGGTAGGCGTAGTCGACGTGGTACCTGCCCTTCGAAATCTTCAGCACCTCGGGAAAGAACTTGGCGTACGGCCCCCCCTTGTTGAGGTAGTACTGGCCGGTGCGGAAGTAGGTGAGCATAGCGGTGACGCCGCCCTGCGCCGCGGCGCGGCTCTCCGAGACCGCGTCTTCCTTCAACGGCGAATAGATGCCGGCGTGCATGTGCGCATCGACCACGCCGGGAAAGGCGAGACGCCCCTTGCCGTCGTAGACCTCCTTCGCGTCGGCAACGGGGAGATTCGGCGCGATGCGCGAGAACTTGCCGTCCTTCACCGCGATGTCTGCCTCGACCACACCGCTCGCCTTCGGGCGGACGATGCGCAGATTTTTGATGATAAGGTCGCAGGCGTGGCTCATTTCGGTTCCTCGTCGTAGCGTTTGCCGAGTGCGAGCATCTCCGGCGTGCCGACGAGCGCGTTGATGCCGGCGAGATCGAGCATGCGCTCTCGCAGCGCCGCGGTGGTGCCGTCGCGCTTCAAGGTCGCGAAGTACTCGCGCGCGGCATGGCCCAGGGCCCGCGCGAGGCCCCCGGGGAAGATGACGATCGCGTAGCCGAGCGACTCCAGCTCGGCCGCCGAAAGGAGCGGCGTCTTGCCGCCCTCGACCATGTTGGCGAGAAGCGGCGCGCGCCCGGCGAAGCGCGAGAGCGCGGTCTTCATCTCTTCGGCGGAGCGCAGCGCCTCGATGAAGAGCACATCCGCGCCGGCTTCGAGGTAGCGCTCGGCGCGCTCGAGCGCAGGCTCCAGCCCCTCGACCGCCACCGCATCGGTGCGTGCGACGATCAGCGTCGCCGCGCTATTCCGCGCATCGAGCGCCGCCTTGATTTTTCCGACCATCTCTCCAGCCGATACGACGCTCTTGCCATCGAGGTGCCCGCAGCGCTTGGGGGTGACCTGGTCTTCGAGCTGGATCGCGAGATTTCCCCTGCCCGCGCGCTCGAACATGCGCACCGTGCGTGCGACGTTCAGCGCGTTGCCGTAGCCCGTGTCGGCGTCGACGATAATCGGCAGCGCGACGCGCTCGCGGATGTTGGCGAGCGCGTTCTCCACCTCGCTCGCGGTCACCAGCCCGATGTCCGGGCGGCCGAGGCGCGTATAGGCGATGCCCGCGCCGGAAAGATAGAGCGCCTCGAACCCCGCCTGCTCGGCGAGCAGCGCTCCCAGCGCGTCGTACACGCCCGGGGCGAGGAGAATCGGCTTGCGCTTCAGGCGCTCGCGCAGGCTCATGCCTTGGGGAAACGCTTCTCGAGGTGCGGCAGCAGCCCGCCGTCGCGGATCATCTGCATGAGGTGCGCTGGAATCGGTTCGCAGGCGATCGTCTCGCCGGTGGTCAGATTGTCGATTCTCCCCGATTCGGCATCGACGCGCAGCCGGTCGTCCGCGTGGATGCGCTTCGCCTCGGCGCACACCAGCGCAGGCAGGCCCAGGTTGAGCGCGTTGCGGTAAAAGAGCCCGGCGAAAGACTCGGCGACGAGCGCCCCGACCCCGAGATGCTTGAGCGCCTGCGGCGCCTGCTCGCGGGAGGAGCCCGCGCCGCAATTGCGCCCCGCGACCAGCACGTCGCCGGGCTGCACCTCTGTTGCGAAGCGCGGCTCGACCGCCTCCAGGCAGTGGCGCGCGATCTCCTCGATGCCGAACTTCATGTACGCGCCCGGGGCGAGGACGTCGGTGTCGAGATTGTCGCCGAAGCGCCAG
>JBGPTG010000125.1:0-8990 GCA_041490545.1 Gammaproteobacteria bacterium | reverse complement strand
CAATACCGCCGCTGCCTGCGCTTCCGGCACAAGAGGAACGGCCATCGGCCCGGTCAGGAGCGCGGACATCTCCGGATAGACGAACGTCTCCAGTTGTGGCGTGTCGCCGGCGCCGTCGCTCAGGCAATACACCCCAGGATAGCCCTGCCTGACCCGCTCGAGCAGATCCGGGGTCGAATTCGACGGAAACAGGCTGACCTGCCCGCGCAGGAGCGCCGCTGCCAGGCCCACCGCGAAACGATACCGGTCGGAGCACAAGTTCATTACGTGCGACCGATCCGGAAGCGCATGCGCCAGATGCGCTGCGTCACCGAGAAAAGCCTCGACCGGGACGCGCCGTCCGGCGCGATACGCGAATGCCCCGCCGGCGGAATAGCTGCGAATCAGCGGAAGATCGGCCATGAATAGGCGCCGGCTGGCCCCCGACGCCTACTTGGCCCGGTGCTGCTGAATGTGCTGCGCGAGGCCGCGCAGGGAGGCGAACGTCTTGCGGTTATGCTCGTCGTCGGAGCGCAGCTTCACCCCGTACGCCTTCGAAACCGCCAAAGCCACTTCGAGGATATCGATCGAATCGAGTCCGAGGCCCTCGCCGTACAACGAGGCGTTCGGGTCGATCGATGCCGCCGGCGTCTCCAGGTTGAGAGCGGTGACGATCAACTCCGCGAGTTTCAGCTCCTCGGCAGTGAGTGCGCTGGAATTCGACATCTCGCTTGCAGACATGCTCGTTCCTAGATTCCTCGGACCCTGATCGCGACCGTCATTATAGCGGCAGCAACGCCCGGCCCGGCGCCGGACTCACCGCGCTCAGGTCGAGCTGGCAAACCCGCCGTCGATCACGATCACCTCCCCCGTGACGAAGCGGTTCGCCTGGATCAGCGTCATCATGGTTTCGGCGACATCGTCAGCCGTCACGCAACGCTTGAGCGGTGTCGCCTTGGCGCGTTTGCCCATGAGGTCGTCGTACTTGTCCTTGAGCATGCGCTGCATCCAGTCGCCTTCCATCCAACCCGGCGCAACCGCATTGACGCGTATCTCCGGCCCCAGGTTCCACGCAAGCGTCTTGGTCAGATTGATCACCGCCGCCTTGCTCGCCGCGTAGGGAAGAGGCTGCGGTCCAGGCCGCAACCCGACGATGCTCGCCGTGTTGACGATGCAGCCTTTGGCTGCGCGCAACAACGGCACCGCCGCGCGCGTGACCTGGAACAGACCGCGCACGTTGACCGCGAACACCCGGTCCCAGTCCTCCAGCGACAGACTCTCCAGATCTTTCGACTTCCACTGCGCCGTGGTTCCTGCGTTGTTTACGAGAACATCGAGCCGACCGAAACGCTCCCCGACCGATTTCAGCATGAGACGCACCGCCGCCTCGTCGCTCACGTCGCACTTGATGACGAGAGTCTTCGCACCGAGCCGTTCCGCCTCAGCCGCGGTCGCGCGGGCCGCGGCGTCGCTCGAACTAAAGTTGATCGCGACATCGTAGCCGGCGCGCGCCAAGGCAAGGCATGCGCTCCTGCCGATGCCGCTCGCGGCGCCGGTGACGAGCGCCGCCGGTCTGTGCGTGGTCGTGGACACTTCGGGAACGTCGTGGTTGAATAATGAACATGCTCAGTATTTAGCATGCTCAGGGGACTGTCAAGCTGCGAGCCTCTCGCTCGCCCGGGTGACGGATGAAAATCTCGCGGAACTCCGCCTTAGACGTGCCGGGATTGCGCGAGCGCAACAAGCTCGACAAGCTGCGCCGCATCCAGGCCGCGGCCCGGCAGTTGTTTACCGAGCGCGGTTACGATCGTGCCACGACGCGCGCGATCGCACGCCGGGCCGGCGTCGGCCTTGGCACGTTGTTCAACTATGCGGGCGACAAACGCGATCTCGTGTTTCTGATCTTCATCGAAGAACTCGATCATCTTGCCGACCGGGCCTTCGCCTCGGTCGATCGTCGCGCACCGCTGCTGGAGCAACTGATCGCCGCATTCGCCCACTACTACCGCGCGTTCGGCGCCAACACCCGGCTGGCGAGAATTCTCCTGCAGGAGCTGACGTTCTATTCCAGCGGCAGGCTGGCCGCCGATTTCCAGCGCAGCCGCCGGCGCACCGTAGGATTGATCGAGCGCCTCATCGTGCGTGCGCGGCAGGACCACCGGGTGCGCCGTAACATCGACGCCGCCGCCGCTGCGCTTTCGGTGTTCTTCCTCTACGCCGGAGCCGTGCGCTGGTGGATCGCGCGCGACCGCTCGCGTCCCGCGCGCGGCATTGCCGAGCTGCGCAAACTGCTGGGACTGCACATCGCGGGTCTTGTGCCGCGCTCTCCCCGCGGCCGGGCTAGCCGGCGCTGACCTCTCCCAGGAACGATTCGATCAGCGACGCCAGCCGTTCGGGCTGATCGTGATGCAGCATATGCCCGGCACCGGGAAGGACGTGTTCGGACCGGTTGCGAAAGCAGGCTTTTCGCGCGGCGTAGTCTTCCGGCCCCAGGCGGTGGCGTGCGAAATTTTCCGACTCGGCACCCTCGATCCAGAGAACGGGCGCAGCGATGTTGCGCCAGCACGCCATGGCTTCGTCGAGCCGGAACGGTACCGGACTGCCGCGTTTATGCCGGGGATCTACCCGCAGCACGACTCGGGCCCCTTCCTCCCGCCCCCAGTGACGCGCGAGAAATTCCGCCCGCTGCCGTTTGAGACGCGGATTGTTCTTCTGCAGGCGATCCGCGAGCGCGTCGAACGCGGCGTAATCGCGCAGCCTCGTCTCGGTAGCCAGCGCGTCAAGCCAGCGACTATAAGAGGCCGGCGCATCACCGGGGTCGTTCTTCGCCAGTCCGAATCCCTCGAGGTTGACGAGTTTCGCGACCCGCACCGGCTGCGTCCCCGCGTAAAAGGCGGCGACATTGCCGCCGAGACTGTGGCCGACGAGGTTGACCGGCGCCTCGGGCTGGAAATGGCGCAGCAAGGCATCGAGATCGGCAAGGTAATCCGGGTACCAGTAGCTTTCCGCTCCGCCCCAGTCGCTCTCTCCGAAGCCGCGCCAGTCCGGCGCGATCACCCGCCACTCGCGGTGAAGCGCATCGACCAGGAACTGGAACGACGCCGAGCAGTCCATCCAGCCGTGCAGCAGGAACAGCCGCGGCGCGCTTTCCGGCCCCCACACGCGGCAATGACAGCGCAGGCCGCGGAGTTCGACGAACAGCGACTGGCTTGCCTTCATGGTCGCGGCGGTTAACGACCGGGGAGGCTACAAGCCCAGGATGCGTTCGGCGTTCCCGTGGAAGATCTTCTCCATCACCGCGTCGGGATAGCCGAGCTCGCTCCATTCCTTGAGGATGCGCGCATAGGGCAGGCTGGGGTAGTCGCTGCCGAACATGATCTTGTCCTGCAGCCGCGCGCGCATGTCCACTTTGAGCTGAGCCGGAAAATATTTCGGCGCCCAGCCCGATATTTCCCAGTAGACGTTGCCCTTGTGCAGCGCGACTGCCGTGGTCTCGTCGACCCAGGGCCAGCCTGGATGCGCCATGATGATCTTCAGGTCCGGAAAATCCACCGCCAGATCGTCTATCGCCGACGGATGCGCATGACGGATCCTCGCGCCCATGCCGCCGGGCAGTCCTGCACCCATGCCGGTGGTGCCCACGTCGATCATCACGGCGGCTTTCAGTTCGTTGATGACCTCGAACAGCGGGTAATAGCGGCGATCGTTGACGGCGAAGCGCTGCATGATCGGATGGAAGTGGAAGCCGATCATGCCGAGTTCCTTGACCGCTTTCCTCGCCTGGGCGATCGCCGTTTCCCCCTTCGCGGGCTCCACCGCTCCCCAGGCCTGAATGACGCGGCCGGGATGGCGCTTCCACATGCCGTGCACGTATTCGTTGGTGCACGGGGGCGTGGCGATGGTCGTCTCCAGGTCGAGCGCCACCAGCAGCGCCTCGACGCCGGCATCGGTGAAGTCGCGGATCACCTCCTCTTCCGTTTTCGCGGCCCAGCCTCTGTTCCAGTATTTCGCCAGAGCTTCGACATAGGGACCCTGGCAGGTGATCCATTCCTGCGTTCCAGGGTAGCAGTGCAGGTCGATGATTCTCACGGGGCTCCTGTCAAATGCGCGCCGGGGTGGCGGGTTCCTGCTCGAGCTTTCTCGCCACCATCTCGCTCAGGATTTTCTTGGAAACTTTGCCGAAAGTCGATACCGGGAAGTCTTCCAGGATCTCGATCCGCTCGGGCAGCTTGAACTTGGCGATCTCCTTGTCCATGAGAAAGGCGATCAGCTCTTTCAGCGTCAGCGAGCAGCCGCGCTTGAGGATCACGCAGGCGCACATCCTTTCGCCCAGGACACGATCGGGCATCGGCACGCAGGCAATGTTCTGCACCGTGGGATGCGAGAGAATCAGGTTTTCGATTTCCTCGGCGCTGATCTTCTCGCCACCGCGGTTGATCAGATCCTTCTTGCGGCCTTCGACCACGTAGTTGCCCGATGGGTGCCGCCGCATCAGGTCTCCGGAGCGGTAGAAGCCGTCCGCCGTAAACTGTCGCGCGTTGTACTCGGGCACGCCAAAATAGCCGCGCAGGGTGTAGGGACCGCGGCAAGTCAGTTCCCCGACTTCCCCAATGGGCACTTCCCTGCCCTCGTCGTCGACCAGCCTGACCTCATCGTCCGGCGACAGTGGCCGGCCGCAGGTTTCCAGGCGCACGTCCTCGGGATCGTCCAGGTCCACGAAGAACAGCATGCCCTCGGACATGCCGAAATTCTCCTGAACCGTTACGCTGGGAATCAGCGCCTTGGCGCGCAATCTGACCTCGGGCTGCATACGCTGGCCTCCGCTCTGAATCACCTGCAACGAGGACAGGTCGTACTTGACGATGGACTCGTCGTTGATCAGGCGGATGAGCAGCGCCGGCACGACCTTGAGATGGGTAACGCGGTGCCGTTCGATCAGCGCAAACAAGTCTTCGGGCCTGGTGCTCGCAGAAAGCACCACCTTGCCGCCGTGCAGGATATACCCCTGCAGCCCCGGGCACGCGAGCGGCAGGTTGTGGGCGATGGGCAGCGCCAGCAGTAGCACCGAGTCGCCGCCCACCCGGCAGACACTCGACGCGATCCTGGAGTTGTAGGCGTAGTCGTTGTGCGTCCGGGGTATGAGCTTGGGCACGCCGGTGGTACCGCCGGAAAGCTGGAATATGCAGGGCTCGCCCGGATCGATCTTCAAATTGTGCAGCTCGTCCAGCGGGCGACGAGCCGGGGTCGAGATGAGTTCCTCCAGAGAAAGGAATCCCGCCGGGGCGCGGCCGAGCACTATCCCGAGCCGCACCGTGGCGGCGTCCCTGCGCACCCGGCTCACCATGTCGGTGAAATCGAATTCACCATGACGATCGGGTGTGACACAAGCGACGGCCCCCGAGAGCCTCGCGAATTGGCTCACCTCGAGATAGCGGTGCGTGGCGAGCGCAGCGATGGGAATCACACCGATTTTCTGCAGCGCGAAATACAGGTAGACGAATTCCACGACATTCGGAAGCTGTACCACCACGCGGTCGAGAGGCCGCAAGCCTGCATCGAGGAGATTCAGCGCGAGGCGGTCAGAAACGCGATCGAGTTCCGCATAGGTGACCGACCTGCCGCGATCGATGACCGCGATGCGATCGGCGAACCGCACGAATGCAGTCGCGAATTCCGCGGCAAGGGACTGGTCCCGCCAGTAGCCCTTTTCGCGATAGCGCCCGGCAAACTCCGGAGGAAATGCAACGGCTCCTTGCAGCATGCAGTTTCTCCAACGGGCTGTTTCGAAGTCGCCGGCTCAGGCCCAGGCGCGCCGGAGGCATTTCACCTTCTCAACGGAAGCCGTGCCCACCGGCAGGAAAAATGAACATGCTCATTATTAGGCAGCGTCGAATTGCGAGTCAAGCACGGCACCGGAACCGCGGCCGGGCTCAGTGAAACGGATGCCGCCGCACGATGGTCTCTTCCCGGTCTGCGCCTGTCGAAATCATGTCTACCGGAGCGCCGCACAAGGCCTGCACGCGCTCCAGGTAGGCACGGGCGTTTGCCGGGAGTTTGGCGTAAGCGCGGACACCCAGCGTGCTCTCCTGCCAGCCGGGCATTTCTTCGTACACAGGCTCGCAGCGATCGGCATCCTCGGCTCCGAGCGGGAGCAAGTCACGAGGTTCGCCGTCGATGCGATACCCGGTGCACAGCTTCACACGCTCCATGCCGTCGAGCACGTCGAGCTTGGTGACGCACAGGCCGGTCACGCCGTTGATCTGGACCGAGCGCCTGAGCGCGGGGGCATCAAACCAGCCGCAGCGGCGCGGCCTTCCCGTGGTGGCGCCGAATTCCTTCCCGCGCGAGCGCAGCAATTCGCCGGTGGCGTCCTCGAGTTCGGTCGGAAATGGCCCGGAGCCGACGCGCGTGGCGTACGCCTTGGTGATACCGAGCACGTAGTGCAGCATCTGCGGTCCGACGCCGGCCCCGGCCGCGGCGGCCCCGGCGACGCAGTTGCTCGATGTCACGTACGGGTACGTGCCGTGATCCACGTCGAGCAGCGTGCCTTGTGCACCTTCGAACAGCAGGTTGTGGCCGGCATGGCTGGCCTCGTAGAGTGCGCGCGCGACATCCGCGACCAGGGGCTTGAGCCTGGGCGCAAGCGCCAGCGCATCGTCGCGGATACGGACGAAATCGAGCGCCTTACCGCCAAGATATTTCGTCAGAACGAAATTGTGATAGTCGAGAAGCGGTCCGAGCTTCGCGGCGAAGCGTTGCGGATCGAGGAGATCCTTGAGACGGATCGCACGACGGGCGACCTTGTCTTCGTACGCCGGCCCTATGCCGCGCCCGGTCGTGCCGATTTTCGCGTCGCCCTGGGCCGATTCCCGCGCGAGATCGATCGCGGCGTGGAACGGAAGTATGAGCGGACAAGCCTCCGAGATGCGCAGGCGCCCGGCCAAAGCCACGCCCGCATTCTCCAATTCGTCCATCTCGCTCACCAGCGCCTGAGGCGACACGACCACGCCGTTGCCGATGTAGCAGATCACCCCGCTGCGCAGGATGCCCGAGGGCACCAGATGCAGAACAGTCTTCTTCCCGGCGATGACCAGCGTGTGCCCGGCGTTGTGACCGCCCTGGAAACGCACAACCCCCTGGGCATGGTCGGTGAGCCAGTCCACCACCTTGCCCTTGCCTTCGTCGCCCCACTGGGTACCGATGACTACGACATTTCTTGCCATGGCGGTGACGGCTATCGAAGTGCGCCCGCGGCAACAGCTCGCGCGAGCTTGCGCAGCAGCGCGAGCGGTCGTTCAGGGGTGCCGATAACGACTACGTTTCTTGCCATCGCGACGCTGCCTATCGGCTCAGACTTTTGCAATCCTGCGCACGACCCACTTACCCCCACGCTTCACGACCTCCCGACTGCATAGCGACTCGCGCCGCAGGTTGGCGTGTCCTGGCAGGTCGACTACGACGATATCTCCTGCGGAACGCAGTCTGCGCACCAGAGCAGCGAGCTTCGGGTCGCTCGCGTACGGTGCACGGATTCCGCCCGGTCCGGTTTCCTCCGGCACGACGCGCGCGAGGCTGCGCAGATCCAGGCTGAAACCGGTGGCGGGGCGGGCGCGACCGAAGGCCTTTCCGACTTCATCGTAGCGCCCCCCCAGGGCCACGGCGCTGGCAAGCGACGGCGCGTACGCCGCGAATGCGACACCACTGTGATAGTGATAACCGCGCAGGTCGGCCAGATCCACCGACACCGGCAGGGCGCCGTTCCGGGACAATGCTCTGAGATCGCGCAGAGCCGAGCGGATCTCCGGATAGTCCGGCAACACGCGGCGTGCGTGCTCGAGCACCGACGCATCGCCATAGAGTTCTGGCAGCGAGAGGAGCGCCTTGCGCGTGGTGGCCGGCAGGCGCCTTGTCGCGTCGCGCAACGCTGCGGCATCCTTGGCCGCAAGCCCTGCGTAGATCTCCGATTCGAGCTCAGGCCCTACCCGCCCGTGGCGGCATAGAGCGCGAAACACGCCAACGTGGCCGATATCGAGACGCGCGTCTGCCACGCCGCACGTCACCAGAGCCGCGGCAAGCAACTGCTGAATCTCCAAGTCGCTTTCGATTCCGGCGTGCCCGTAGATCTCCGCGCCGATCTGCAGGGGTTCCCGCGTCGAATCGAGCCCGCGCGGCCGGGTGTGCAACACGCTGCCCGAGTAGCACAGCCGCGTCACACCCCTGCGGTTCAGCAAGTGCGCGTCGATCCTCGCTACCTGCGGCGTGATGTCGGCCCGAACCCCCATCATGCGACCGGACAGCTGATCGATCAGCTTGAACGTGCGCAGGTCGAGGTCGTGACCGGTGCCGGTCAGCAGCGACTCGAGATACTCGAGCATCGGCGGGATCACCAGCTCGTAGCCGTAACCACGAAACAAATCGAGCAGCCTGCGCCGCAGGCGCTCGATGCGCACGGCCAGCGGAGGCAGGATGTCTTCGATATTTTCGGGCAGGAGCCAATTGCGCATCGCGGCGCCTAGCGGACGAAATACAGGATCATCAGGCCGACCAGCATCGAGGAAAGCCCGAAAAAGCGGATCTGACCGTCAGAAAATTTCGTGATCCGGCGGAACGTTTCCCGCCACAGCACCGGAAGCAGGAACGGCAGCACCCCTTCGATTACCAGCATCAAGGCAAAGGCCATCAGGAAAGTGGTGCCCATTCACTTGCCGCCCTTCCCGGCGTTCCTGAAGTGCCTGAAGAACTCCGAATTCGGGTCGAGGATCAGCACGTCGCTCTTGTTCTTGAACGCGGCCCGGTAAACCTCGAGGCTGCGGTAGAACGAGTAAAACTCGGGGTTCTCGTTGAACGCGCGCGCGTAGATGGCGGCAGCCCGGGCGTCGCCTTCGCCCTGGATGCGCTGGGCGTCGCGATACGCCTGCGCGATGATGACCTCGCGCTGCTTGTCGGCATCGGCGCGAATCTTCTCGGCTTCGGCCGAACCGTTCGAGCGCAACTCCGAAGCGACGCGCTTG
>JBGPTG010000124.1:0-9015 GCA_041490545.1 Gammaproteobacteria bacterium | reverse complement strand
ACGCGGCCGGTCATGGTCTCGGTGAGCGATTCGGGTATGCCCTTGAACGGGACGTGCACGACGTCGATCGCCGCCATGGCCTTGAACATCTCTGCGGCGAAATGCGTTCCGCTGCCGACACCCGCGGAGGAGAAATTGAGCTGACCGGGCTTCGCCCTGGCCGCTGCGATCAGGTCTGCGACCGAGCGGATGCCGAGCAAAGGCGCCACCACCAGGATGTAGCTCGAGCTCGCCGTCTCGGTGATCCCGGCGAAGTCCTTGAGGGTATCGTAGGGAAGCTTCGAATAGATCGCGGCCGCAACGGCGTGCGCCGAGGACACCGAAAGCAGCGTGTAGCCGTCGGCGACAGCGTGCGCCACCGTGTTCGCCGCGATCGTGCCGCCCGCACCGGGCCGGTTGTCGACGATGACCTGCTGCTTCCAGGCATCGGCGAGCTTCTGCCCGACGTAGCGCGCGGTGATGTCGGGGCCGCCACCGGGCGTGAATCCCACGAGGATGTGGATGGGGCGGTTGGGGTAGTCGCGGGCATCGCCTGCCTGCTGGGCCCGGCTCGCAGAGGGCGCGGCCCCCAGCAGTACCACCGCCAGTACCAACGAGATGCTGCGGAATTTCATCGCGTCTGCCTCCCTGGATTCGCCCCTCTCCACGACCCGTGGAGCGGTGGCCACCGATTCTAGTCGATCCGGAATCCGGTCACGTTGGCAGCATGCTACTTTGCCAAGAACTGCCGGTAGAACCACGCGCAGAACAGCGCACTCGCCGCGAACCATGCGAGAACGATGACCGCGGCGGCGGCGTAGCTCTTCGGCCTCGTCACCACGCCCTCGGCACGCACGCGCGCTTCCGCGAGAATCGGCGCCGGGATCAACCGCAGGCAGAGCGCGATGCCGAGTGGGACCAGGATCAGATCGTCGAGAAGTCCGAGCACGGGTATGAAATCCGGGATCAGGTCGATTGGGCTGAGCGCGTAAGCCACCACCACGCCGGCGACGATTTTCGCGGCGAGCGGCGTGCGCGGATCACGAATGGCGAAATACAGGGCCAGGGTCTCGCGTCTCAAGGCTCCGGCCTTCTCCCTCAGGCGACTCGCCCACCGGACTTTTGTCACGGTGCCACGCAAAGCCGGCCCGCGGCGCTTTCGGCGCTGGGCAAAACTGGCACGTCGCTTGCTCTAACCCAAGCTACGCAAGCTTTGCTGGAGGTAATCATGGGTGCCCTTGAAGAACTGAAAGTCATGAACAATCAAAGTGGCCGCTCGGCGGCATTCGTCAACGGTTTCACCGACGGAAAGTCCGCCCGCTCGCGAGACGCCGTCCTGTCCCCCTACCTCTATATCGGAATCGACGACTACGCCAAGGGGTTCCGCGCCGGGTTTTTCGAGCGTATGGCGGTGCCACCGAGATCAGCCGGCGTGGTGACTCACAGAGTGATGGGGGAATAGTCGGGATTCCGGCGTTGGTGTAGGAAATCCGACACCCCGCCGTCAGTTTGCCGGCAGGCCCGTAGGCCGCCCCGCTCGTAGCCCCCTCATCGTCGCTCTCCTTGCCCTGCCGGACGAAAAAAAGCCCGGCGAACCGGGCTTTTTTTTCCGGACGGTCGCCTTCAGGCGATCGGCTTGATGTTGATGGCCTGCTCGCCCTTCGGACCGGTGGTCACGTCGAAGGTAACCTTCTGGTTCTCTTTGAGCGTCTTGAAGCCGCTGCCCTGAATCGCCGAGAAATGCGCGAACAGATCCTTGCCGCCGCCATCGGGAGTGATAAAGCCGAAACCCTTGGAGTCGTTGAACCACTTGACCGTACCTGTACCCATATTTGCTGTTTCCTAAGAGATTAAAGAGAGGGCGAATGCCCGGAATGCGGGAACTTCAAGGGGAGAAAAGATCTACGACCTGATGAGATGAGCGCCGCGCTAACGGCTTCTAAGGGACCAGACACTCTCGGCTTGGAGAATCCTGCAGGCGACTTATACACGCGCCTTTGCAGCCGGTCAAGCGCCCCGCCCACGCCCGGAAAACACTAGCGCATCACGTCCCCGAGCGGCAGCCGTGGGCTAAGGCGCCCGGCCGCATCGGCGTAGCCGAGCCGGAACGGCACGATAGGCACTCCGCCTGCGCGAAACAATCTTGCAAACCCCGCCTTCACCCGATCGAACTCGAGCAGCTGGCTGACCGGCTGCAGCGACAGGCCCAGCAGGGTTGCAGTCAGGTAGAGTCTCTCGAGCAGTTGCCCGGTGCGGATCTGCGCATCAGCGGTTCCGGTCGAACCGCTGATCAGTCCGAAGACCGGCGAGCGTTGCAGCGAGCCCCGTGGATCCGCCACGCGCGCACCCAGATGCGCGACGGCAAACTGCTGCGCGACTGCAAGCAGCCACGGAGCACCGAAACTTCCCGCGCCGATGCACTCGGCCAGCTCTTCGCGATACTTCGCATCCGCCAATCCCAGCGCCTCGCCCGTGAGCATGAGTTCGTGCGCCGCCCGCTTGATCGATGCGTCCTGCGTGAGCAGCAACCTGAGGTCCGCATCGACGTTGCATTGCTGCAGTCGGCGCAACGCGGTCGCCCCGATCGCGCGTGCCCGATAGCGGCCGTGATGGGTGCGACGGCGAACGATCGCGCCGAACAAGCCGGGCGCGCGGACCGGGTGCGCCTCGGCGTTATCCAGTACTGCGACCTGCACCAGGATGGAAGCATCGCGAGCGCCTGGGCAAAGCGTCACGTGATGGCCAAAACCGAAATGTTGCAGCGCGACGAGAAGATTCTCCAGCGCGCAGCCGATGCTGATGCGCAGTTCGCGTTGCTGCGGATCGGAGACCGGCTGCCAGCGCGACAGTTCGGCGTGAATGCTGACCTGGTCGCGGCCGAGCGTGAACGACCACGGCTGCGTGTTGCGGTTCGACGGCGCGAGAATCGCGTAGCGCAGCACGAACTGTAACTGGTCCCAGCGGGATCCCTGGCGCGGAAAGTTTTCCTCGCGCAGCGCCCGCGGATCGGCATCGGAGGGAGTCATGGGTGCAGGTGCTCGATGAACTCCCTCCATGCTCGCGCACTGCGGCGACACCGCGTTGACCCAGATCAAACGGAAACGATGGCCGGGAACGCGGCGGCGCGCCCACGACTCCAATGCATCGCGGGAGCCAATCCCCTGGCAAAAGTCGTCAGACGTATCCGCACTGCTCCCTATGATCGGTCTCGGCCGAAAGCAGCTGGCGCTGCGAGTCGATCACTTCCAAGCCTCCTCGGAGACGTTTCACCGCCTCAAGCTTCTTTCCTCACGCGGTTGGCGAGGACTCCGATCGCCTCGTTGACGACCTCGACCAGGTCCCCGTCTTTCAGCGCGGGCTCGGTCGGCCCGTCGCAGCCGAACCAGATGACGTCATCGGGGTAGAGCGTCACGTAGCGCGACATGCGCGAGATGTAGCGCGCCACGCCGAAGATCATGCCGCGGGTGTTGTAGCTCGAAACAGTGCGGTGATTGACGCGCACCTCGATCACCTGGTTCATGGGATCGATCCCGGAGGCGATCCTCGGCCCCATCGGCTTGAAAGTGTCGGCGCTCTTCGCGCGCCACAGCGTGCGGTCGCTCTTCTGCCAGGAGCGCTCGCTGATGTCGTTGCCGAGCGTGTAGCCCCGGACGCAGGCCAGCGCTTCTTCCTCTGACACGTTCTTCGTCTTGCGCCCGATCACCGCGACGAGCTCGCCTTCGTACTCGACCGGCCCGGGCGAGTCCGAAGGGATGACGATGTCGTCGCCGCTGCCGATGAGCGCGCTCGCCGCGCGGTAGCCGATATCGGGCTGCTGCGGCACCTTGTGGCTCGCGCCGCGGCTGTTCGCCCACTCGATGTGCGCCAAGTAGTTCAGCCCCGCCGCGTAGAAATTGCGGGGGATGACAGGCGGGGGAAACTTGTCCACGCTCACGCTTTCGGCGGCCGCTCGGCGCGGCTCCGCGCGGCGGCCGGATCCGCCAAAGGCCCGAGATCCTTGCGGTCGACGAAGACCAGGGAATCCGAATTGACGCAGAACCGCAGCCCGCTGGGACGCGGGCCGTCGTCGAACACGTGGCCGAGATGGGCGGCGCAGCGGACGCAAAGGATCTCTGTGCGACGCATGCCGTGGCCGAGGTCCTCCTCGGTGACGATGTTCTCGGGCGCGACGGGCTGGAAAAAACTCGGCCAGCCGGTGCCCGAGTCGAATTTGGAGTCCGAGGAAAAGAGCGGAAGGGCGCAGCACACGCACGCATAGACCCCGTCACGCTTATTGTCGAGGAGCAGGCCGCAGAAAGCCTGCTCGGTGCCCTTGCCGCGCGCGACTTCGTACTGGGCGGGCGTCAGCTGACGCTGCCACTCGGCGTCGGTCTTGACGACCGGTGCGCTTTCCACCGGTCCGACCAGCTCGCCTCGCTCGTTGTATACGCGGATTTTCAAGCGGGCATCCATTGCCTCAGCTCGATGTGATGGCCGTCGGGGTCGCGGATCTCCGCGCGGGCGTACTTCTCGCGGAAGACCGGACCCCAGACCGGACCGATGCCCTTCGCCTTCAGGTATTCGAGTGCCTGCTTCATATCCTCGACCTCGAGCGCCATCATGCGGTAGCCGAGCTGTAGCCCCTGCGGCGCCGGCTCGGCCGGCACGCCTTCGTAGTCGAGGAGTTCGATCGCCGTGCCGCCGAGGTCGAGGTAGGCGATGGCGAGCGAGCCCGCGTCCGGCAGCGGCACGCGGTCGCGGAACCTCAGCTTGAATCCGAGCACGCCGGTGTAGAACTCGACGCTGCGCTCCAGCGCGTTGGTGACGATTTCGACGTGGTCTATCTTCTTGAACAAGGTGGAGTCCTCTTTAGAGCGTCATTTACAGAGACGCCTCTCGGATTAACTGCTGTGCCGCCAGTGGAATGTCCTTCTTTGGAATGAAAGTGAATACCAAAGGCGCGACGACGAGAAGAAAATAGTCGGGAAACTCGAGGATGGCCTGCAGATCGGTCCATTGTCTCGTGAACGAGCGACCTTTCACCGACATGCTCAGGCCGGACGAACTGACCGACACGCGGGCGCTTGGTTTCAGGCCCTGCTTCAAGGCCGCAGCAAGCTTCCCGGGGAATCGAAAATACATCAACAGGAGGAATACCGGACCGAGCACGGCAAGCAATCCAATCGCACTGATCACCAGGCTGCCGGCGGGAAACATGAGCGCAAAAGCAAATCCGGCTATGTTCAGAGAACACGCGGCTACAAGCAGGCCGAGATACCTCTTGAACAATCGATGCACGAACGTTCTCGCTGCGTCATCAATGACGACGTCGTTATAAACAGCCTCGAAATCGAACGTGTGGTCGGGCATGGGTACGGCCTGCAGAGAATCGCTAGCTCTTGGGTGCCTTCAGGACGTTCAAGCATACGGGCTCGCGGTAAAGCGGCGACATCACGCTCGTGCCCGGCATCCGGTCCCTGATGGCCATGAAAAGAGGCTCCAGGCCGATGTCGACGAAAGTCCCGGCGATCTCGTCATGGTGGGCGGGAAGATAGAGCCCGGGGTTGTACAGCTCGATGATGGGGAGCGTGGATGCGATCTGCCGCTTTGCCACGTACTGGCCGATGTAGCCGACGATCGCCACGTCGGTCCTGCCCCCGATGCGCTGCATGACGGCTCTTTCGGCGTCGGTCATCGGGCCGGCGCTGTTGCGAAAGATGAGGCGAAATCCGCTCTCGAAAGTGAAGAGATAGGCGATCGTCCCTTCGGTGATGACCTTCGGGTCGAAGGTGCCGCGCTTGAGTATCGCGGCCTCTGCCGCCGCTTCTTCAGTCGTCGGAGCTCCCGCCGCCGCGGCAATCGCGCTACGGAAGGCGGCGAGCACCGCGGGATCGAGCGTGCTGTGGCGCGCGAGTATGGCTTCGACCGTGAATCCCTTGTATTTCAGAACCTCTCCGCCTCGCACCGTCACCGCCTGCTTAGGCGGCAGGCCCAGCGAGATCGCGGTTTCAGTCACCGTAGGCGCGCCGACAACCGTCGCCCCTGTCTTTACAGCGACCGCCGCCGCATCCGACATGTGGTCGAAATGCGCGTGCCCGACGAAAATGACATCGGCGCGCTTCACGTCGGCCGGCGCAAACCCGATCGGCCGGTTGCGCGGGCCCCGATCGTAATAGGCATCGAGCAAAATCACCTGCCCGCCGTAGGCGAGCTCGAAGTTCGTCGTGCCGAGCCAGCGGATTGCAAGGATTCCGTTCGGCGGCATCGGCCCGCCGATGAGGGCAGGGGTGAGCACGCGGCACGCCGGAGCGCTCGAGTCGGCGACGAAACTCTTGTCTGCGTGGACCGCGGGGGCGGCGAGCAGCAGCGCTGCGATCCAGAGTCTGGATTTCATGTTTTCTCCCTAGTGATAAAGCCCCTTCGCCAGCCGGTCCTGGATGAGGTCCTATGAGGTCCTGCGACCTGCAGGTTGCTCAGGTCGATCATCAGCATGTGCGAGCTGTCGCGGATGCAGAACTCAAGATGCCGGAATCGAATTCTCTTCCTATTGCAAAGAGCACCCACAGATCGATCGCTTTGGTGCCGGCTATTGGCTATTGCTTCGATTGTTTTCCACTCGACGTCCATGCCATAGGAGCCAGTCTATCCCGGAGGAGCCAGTCTATCCCGGAAAAGCGCGAGCCCGACGAATTTGGGCATCACTGCGGGACGATGGAGTTGTCCCGGATCGGAAATCTCCTTTCGGATCCGATCGCGCCGCGGATCGGTGAAGCAGGCGCCGTCGACGTCACGGCCGATCACCCGGGGCTTGCGCGCCAGGCGGTACCTGCATGGTCCAGATCGCATCCCCGCCCCAGCTCCAACTGCAGGTCGCCACGTATCGCTCGTCGAATACGACTTTGAAGGTATCCAGGCGCGTCCACTCGATCCTGACCCGTTCCGGCGTGTAGCCGGTCCAAAAATACCTGAAAGATGTGACCGGATATTGGCCGCGTTTCAGGGTGACGATGAAATGGTGCGAGCGGGTCACCGGCACCGGAACTTCGCGTACGGTGATGTCGAACGGCGCTATGCCCGGATCGAACTTCGCCTCGGCAACGACGCGGCCGGCACGCCAGACGAAGTGGGTAGCGATGGCCGCGGCAAAGGCCGCGACGGCCACGACGATCACCAGATTCTGGCCGCGGTAGAGCTTGACGGCCGGATCGATGAAGGTGAGAAGCCCAACCAGCAGCAGCGCCAGGGCGACGCCTGACAGCGTTACCAGGTCGACCGCGAGCTCCGGCCAGGCGACGCCGACCAGCAGGAGCAGCGGCGCGCCCGAATACGCGACGACGCGAAGTATCTTTGTCCTGAGAGGCGTAACTCGCGTCGAAAGCGGCTCTTGACTCATGTGGTCGCGCAGCGTCAAAGCGATGACCCTCCCCGACGTCTGGCCTATCGCCCCACAACTATCAAGACACCGGCTGCGATGGCGAGGATCGCCATTACCGTGCCCAATCCGGAGAAACTGAAGTTGAGCAGAGGCACCAGCCCGGTCAGGACAAGCCAGACGGCCAACAACAGCATCCCGATGTTCCTTGTGATTTTCATTGGCGGACTCCTTGGTGGCGTTTTCTCAGTTCTGGACGTTGAAGCATACGGGATGGCTCCTTATAGTGCCGTGGGGCAGGCGGAGCCGAGGATTTCTTCGGTCATGATCGTTTATGGCGCACACGAATTATGACGCCATCCGGCCGAGTCCGGATGAGCGACCCTCGGGCGTGGCATGCATTCAGACCTTTTCAAACAAGCCGCTGTCCCGCAGCAGGGTATCCACGACATCGATCCATTTCCGGTTGCTGCTTTTCTCGCCCCAGGGATCTCCGTCGCACCAGATCATGCCGAATTCATCCGAGGATACGGAAATCTTTCCCTCATGAGGGCGCGCCGGCCCCGGGTCGAGATGAAAGTAATGGCCGTCGAATTCCGGCACGTAGCCGAGCGGACAAAAGACCGACGAAAGTGCGTCCCGAAAGCCCGCGTCCCCGGGGATCGAAAGAAACTCGATGACGAGCTTGTCGCTTTGGTGAAGACGGCGAATCGTGTATCGGTGCATGACCGGACCCGGGATATACTGCGGCTGATTCGGGGCGCTGAAAGCGGGGACCGTGAACAAGCTGCGCGTGTATGCAATCCTCGTGGGCATTATCGGCGTCACCGTCGGACCGTGGATCGCCTACGACAACTTCGCCTCGAGCTCCTGGTCCACCGCCGAGGGCGTTGTGCAAAGTTCCTCCGTCACTCCCACGCGGCGCAATTGGCGCGTGGAGCTGAAATATACCTTCAATGTCCAGGGTCGGTCGGTCGGCGGCTATATGTATCGGCCCGGCGGCAGTCTGGTGGGTTCCGAAGACGAAGCGCAGCGCCTCGTGGCCCTGTATTCCCCGGGCAGCCGCGTGACCGTTTACTACGATCCTGCCGATACGCGCTACTCGGCGCTCAAGGTCGGGCTGGAACCCGGCGACGCGATCGGCCCGATGATAGGCCTGTTGGCATTGATCTATGGATTGTGGCCGCGCCGGGCCAGGGTTTAAGCATTCATCATTCCGGCTTGAAGCGGGTGAAGTCGATCACGGCGCTTCCTCTCAGAACCTTTACGTTCAGCGATTCCGGGTCGAGCTCGAACTCGCCTCCTTTTTCATTTCCGATCTTCAGCTTGCCACCCTCGAGGTGGAGGTCGTTGATGAATACCCACTGAACATCTCTTTCCAGCCCGCGCTTGTATTCGTATTTGATCGCATACACTTGGCGGCTCCAGATCTCTCTTTTTGTCTTGGTCCATGTGGCGACGACATGGCCCATGCGATCCGGAGGGGCGGAATATGCAATGCCGTCTCTGATGACAGGCGGCACCGCTCTTGGGGCGGCACGCTTCGCATCGGCGGAAGTCGCGAAGCAAAGACATGCACCCGGAATCAGGAGCAGGAGCGATGGTTTCATGGCACTTTGACCCCCGATGCTTGATGCCGGTCTTCGATGGACTTACGCTGGCTGCAGGACGCTGGGCATTTCATT
>JBGPTG010000123.1:0-9067 GCA_041490545.1 Gammaproteobacteria bacterium | reverse complement strand
CCATCGCGATCACGGTGAACTGGCTGGGGGATCCCGACAACGGCGTCATCGCCAGCGGCTACGTGGGCGCGGCGCTGCTCGCCGGGACGTATCTCGCCATCACCTGCATGACTTCGGCGCTCACGCGCAACCAGGTCATCGCTTTCATCCTCGCGGTGGTGCTGTGCCTGTTCCTGATCCTGACCGGGTTCTCCCCGCTCACCGACCTGCTCGCGCGCTGGGCGAGTCCCGGGCTGGTCGAATTCGTCGTCAAGTTTTCCGTGCTCACGCACTACGACGGTTTCCAGAAGGGCGTGCTCGACTCCCGTGACTTGCTGTATTTCGCCTCGGTGATTGCGTTCACGCTGTTCGCCACCGGGGTTGCCATACGCTCGCAACGGGGGCGCTGAGGCCATGCTGAAAAAATACGAAAATCTCATCTATTCGGCGGCCGGCCTGCTCGCGGCGTTCGTCATCCTGGTGCTCGTCAACCTGGTCGTCGGCGCCGCCCGCGGGCGCATCGACCTGACGCAGGGGAAGTTGTTCACCTTGTCCGACGGAACCCGCGCGGTGCTCGGAAAACTCGATGCGCCGGTGAAGATTCGCCTCTACTTCACCCAGGGCGACAACAACGTGCCTTTGCCGATCAAGGCCTACGGCCGCCGCGTCGAGGATCTGCTCGCCGAATTCAGGCAGGCGGGTCGCGGCAAGGTCCTCGTCGAGAAGCTCGATCCCCAGCCCGATTCGGAGGCCGAGGATTCCGCGGCCCTGGACGGCATCGAGGCGCAGGTGATGCCTGCCGGGGACAAGTTCTACCTCGGGCTTTCGGTGAGCTACGCCGACCAGAAGGTCGCGGTGCCGGCGCTCGTGCCGGATCGCGAGCCGTTGCTCGAGTACGACCTCACCCGCGCGGTGGCGCGGGCCTCGACTATGTCCAAGCCCGTCGTCGGGGTCATGAGCGCACTGCCGGTGTTCGGCATGCCGCCCAGCCAGCTGACCGGCGGGCAACCGGTGGAGCCGCAGGTGTTCGTCGGCGAACTGCGGCGCGACTACACCGTCAAGCGCGTCGGCCTGGATGCGCAGAAGATCGACGACGACATCAAGGTGCTGGTGGTCATTCATCCGCGCGGCATCGGCGACGCGGCCCAGTACGCGCTCGACCAGTTCGTGCTGCGCGGCGGCAAGCTCATCGCTTTCCTCGATCCGAACGCGTACTTCGACCAGATGGGCGCGATGGCAGGAATGGGCGCCTCCGGGGGGACGCCGTCGTCGCTCGACAAGCTCATGAAGGGCTGGGGTATCGGGTTCGACCCGGGAAAGGTGTTGCTCGACGTGCGCTACATGACCGGGGAGGGTGCGCGGTCGCTGCCCACGCTGCTTTCGCTCAACGACAACGCTTTCGATGCGAGGGACATCACCACCGCCCGGCTCGGCTCGCTCCTCATGCCCTTTGCCGGCGTGTTCACCGGCAAGCCCGCCGAGGGCCTCTCCCAGACCGTGCTCATGAGATCCTCGACGTACTCGCAACTCGTCGATTCCTTCGCCGCGATGACTCAAGGAGAGGCGGCCATCACAGGGTTCCAGCCGTCGGGAACCGAGTTTCCGCTGGCGATCCGGCTGACGGGAAAATTCAAGACGGCATTTCCCGAGGGTCCGCCGAAGGCAGAAGACAAGGGTGAACGAAAGGGTGAACGAAAACCGGCTGCCGCCAAGACTCCGGAAGCGAAGCCCTCTCCCGTTCAGTTGAAGGAATCCGCGGAGAACGCGGTGGTGCTCGTCGGCGACAGCGATTTCATCAACGACGGCGCCGCGGTGCAGATCCAGGAAATCTTCGGGCAGAGAATCGTCGTTCCGCGCAACGGCAATATCGCGTTTGCGCAGGCGCTCGTGGACCAGTTCGCCGGTGATGCGGCGCTGATCCAGCTGCGTGGGCGCGCCTCGGCCGCGCGTCCGTTCACCGTCATTCGCGACATGGAGGCGAAGGCGCAGCAGTCGTATCTCGGCAAGATCAAGGAGCTCGAAGCCAACCTTGCCCAGACGCAGGAGAAGCTGGGTGCCCTGCAGAAGGGCCGCGGACAGGGCGCTGGCGCGATTCTCAGCGCGGAGCAGCAGACCGAGCTCGAGAACTTCCGGAAGAAGGCGGCGGAGACGCGCCTCGTGCTGAAGGAAGTGCGCCGCGAACTGCGCGCCGACAGCGAGGCGCTGCAGTTCTGGACCAAGGTCCTGAACATCGCGCTGATGCCGCTGCTGGTCGCGCTCGTCGGCATCGGGCTCGCCGTAGTCCGTCGCAGAAGGACCCCGGCGCTATGAGTCGCGGTCCGCTGATCGGGGTGCTCGCGGTGCTGGTCGTGCTGGGGGCTGCGGGGGCTGCGGTGCTCGTGTCCGAGCGTTCCGCCTGGACGGGCGCTGATTCGCACGCGGGTCAGAAGGTGTTTCCCGATTTGCGCATCAGCGACGTGGCCGAAATCGCGATCGGCGACGCCGAAGGCCGCCTGCGCCTGGCGAGGCAGAAGGATGGCTGGAGCGTTCGCGAGCGGGCCGACTTTCCCGCCGATACCGACCGCATCGGAGAACTTCTCGTCAAGCTGGCCGAACTCAAGGTGGTGCAGCGGGAGGCCCTTCCGGAGAGCCAGCGCGCGCGCCTGCAGCTCGTCGAGCCGAAGGACAAGGAAAGCAAGGACGCCGGGACGCGGCTGGAGCTGAAGGATGAAAAGGGGTCGGTGCTCGCATCGCTTCTCCTCGGGAAGAAAGTGCTGAAGGCACCCCCGCCGGGAACGCCTCCACGCGGCGAGCCCGAGGCCACCGGGCGCTACGTCACCGCCGGCAGCGAGACGAGCACCCTGCTTGCCGTGTCCGATCCTCTCGCGCAGGTCGAGGCAAAGGCCGATCGCTGGATCGTCAAGGATCTGATTCGCGTCGACCGTTCCAAGACCATCAGCGCCGTCGGCAACGACGGGCGGCCGCGCTGGACGGTGGCTCGCAACGGCGAGTCGGTGGACTGGAAATTCGCCGATTCGAGCCTGAGGCCGGACCTGCAAAAGGCGACCGACCTCGCCAGCGCGCTCTACTGGATCAATGCCGCGGACGTGGTCGGAGATCCCAAGACAGACACGGGCCTCGCACGTCCGGTGGTGATCAAGGCTGTCACTTTCGACGGGTTGACCTATACGCTACGCGTCGGCAACAGGGTCGGGGACAACTACTACCTGGGCCTTGCGGTTGCCGGCGAGCCGGCGAAGGCCCGTGTAGCCGCCAAGGGCGAAAAGGCCGGGGACAAGGCCAAGAACGACAAGGAATTCGAGGAAGGCCGCAAGAAGCTCATCGAGCGAATCGAGCGCGAGAAGCGGCTGGAACGCTGGACGTATGTGGTGGCCAAGAGCAGTCTCGACCCGCTGCTGCGCGACCGCGCGCAGCTATTGCCGGAGAAGAAAGCCGCCAAGAAGAAAGGATGAGCCGATGCAGATCAAGGGCAGCACTTTCGTAGTCACCGGCGGCGCCTCTGGCCTCGGCGAAGGCACGGTCAGGATGCTCGCCGAAGGCGGCGCCAATGTTGTCATCGCCGACCTTCAGGCGGACAAAGGCGAGGCGCTGGTGAAGCAACTCGGTCAGAAAGCCCGGTTCGTCAAATGCGATGTGACGAGTGAAGCCGATGGTCAGGCCGCGGTGGACACGGCAATGAAGAACTTCGGTGCCCTGCAGGGTCTGGTGAACTGCGCCGGCATCGCCATCGCCGAGCGCACCGTGAAGAAGGACGGGCCGCACGCACTCGCGTCGTTCTCGCGCGTCATCGGCATCAATCTCATCGGCACCTTTAACATGATCCGGCTCGCGGCGGTCGCGATGGCGAAAGGAACTCCGAACGCGGTCGGCGAGCGTGGCGTGATCGTCAACACCGCGTCGGTCGCGGCCTACGACGGGCAGATCGGGCAGGCCGCCTATTCGGCTTCGAAGGGCGGCGTGGTGGGAATGACGCTGCCGATCGCACGCGACCTTTCGCGCGACGGCATCCGAGTCTGCACCATCGCGCCCGGAATTTTCGAGACGCCGATGCTGCTCGGCATGCCGAAGGACGTGCAGGACGCGCTCGCGAAGCAGGTGCCGTTTCCGCCGCGCCTGGGGAAGCCTTTGGACTACGCCGCGCTCGTAAAACACATCGTCGAGAACGAGATGCTGAACGGGGAGACGATTCGCCTCGATGGCGCCATCCGCATGGCGCCGAAGTGATTCGCCGCAGGCGCTACTTTATCTGCGTCGTGAGCGGTTTGCCCTTCTCCGCGACGAACACCGCCGCGAGTTTCGCAGTGACACTGCCATTGTTGATCGCCTGATGAATCTTTCCGGGGGCGATGTAGAAGATGTCTCCGGCCTTGAGCGAAGCCGTGGGCGCACCTTCGTTCTCGAGTGAAATCGTGCCTTCCTGGACGAAGACATACACCTCGGCGGGATGAGTATGCCTGCCCTCAGCCGCGCCGGGGGGAAGCTGCACCGCGGCCATGACGGCCTCCCTGCCCGGAACGCTCATGTCCTGCTTGAGAAGAACTTGCCTCACGACCGACGGGGCCTGCGCATGCAACGACCCGACTCCGAGAATTCCGGCGCACGCCGCAATTGCCAAAACTTGGACTGATCTTGTATTTCTGGACTTCATGGCGACCTCCAGACGATTAGGGGTTGGTGACCCCGTATGCTATCGGGATCTCCGCGGTGGGCCTCGGTACCGCGGTACCGATTGGTGCGCGCCCTCAGCGCTCGTGGGGGCGGCTGCCGAAGCCGGCCGTACGGGCCCAGACGATGGCTTGCGGCCTGGTATGCATACCCAGCTTGTCGAACAGTTGCGTAATGTTGTTCTTGATGGTTTGCTCGGCACGGCCCAGCCGGGCGGCGATCTGAGCATTGTCCAATCCGTGGGCAACCAGTTCGAGAATCTGGCGTTCGCGTAGCGTCAAAGCGGCAGCCGAGGGCTCATTCAACGTTTGGCCGGAGGGTATGAAGGCGCGTAGCTCGGTGAAGAACTGCGTCCACGCCAAATCGTGCTCCATGATGATGTGGTTGCGGCCTTCCAGCGGCACGAAGCGGGCGCTCGGCAATCGTCCCGCCATGAACTCCGCTTCCGAGAATGGGACGCGTGCGTCGCCTCGGCAATGCATGATCAGCATCGGGCACCTGATTCGTTGAAGGTCCTCAACTACGTCCCACCGGTGGATTTCCTCGCGATGCCGTACCGCGGTCTCGGGCGATGTGGTCATTCGCTGCAGCTCGTTCCACGCGCGCATGTGTTCGATCGACGCATCGGGCATGAATTGCGAGGTGTAGGTTTGCCGAAATGCCGAGTTTTCCTGATCCCACCCGACTTCGATGACCTTGAGCAGGACCATCGCCTCTTCGACCTGCCGCGGAGTCGAATCGCGCTTCAGTACGCCGCGTGCCGCTGCGCCAAGGGTTACAAGGTGACTGACACGCTCCGGATGCCGCGCCGCATACGTAATCGCAACGGCGCCGCCACCCGACATTCCCAACAATGGAAATCGCCATAACCCGGCCGCGTCGACAACGGTTTCGAAGTCCCGAAGCTGGGCTTCGAGGGACAAGTCCGCTACGTCGCGTTCCGACATCCCACAGCCGCGGGAGTCGTATCGGTAGAAAGTGTTGGCCCGGCCCAGCTCGAGCAGGAAAGACCGGCGAACGGGTGAATTCCACTCGAATTCCAGGTGTCCCACCCAGCGCCCTGCCTGAACCAGCGGCGGCCCGATACCGGTACGCGCGTAAGCGATGCGTGTGCCGTCGAAGCTGGCGGCGAATCTTATGTCCTGGGTCGGGTTAGGCGTCACGGTCGCGGCGAAGTGACCATGTTCAATCGACCTTCACTCCAGCTTCGCGCACGACTCGCGCATACCTCGCGGCTTCCGACTCCAAGAGCGCGGCGAATTGCTCCGGCGTACCAGGCGCAGGAAACATTCCCTGAGCCTTGAATTTCTCCTGCACCTCTGCATTGTGCAGAACGCGCCCCAACTCGGCATTCAGGCGGGCGATCGCGGACGGCGGCGTTGCGCCCGGGACGACGAGACCGCTCCAGTTCGTTGCTTCCAGGTCCGGATATCCGGCTTCCCGCACGGTCGGCACCTCCGGCAACGCCTCCGCACGCAAGGGCGTCGTGACCACGATCGGACGAACTTTCCCGCTCTTCGCATATGGCGCGATTTCGGTCACGTTGCCTACGACCATGCGTACATGGCCTCCCACGGCGGCAGTGATCGCGGGAGCCCCGCCCTGATACGGTACGTGAATGATATTGATGTTCGCGGCAAGCCTTAACATTTCGCCGACGATATGGTGAAGGGTGCCGGCGCCGGAAGTTCCATAGGCAATTTCGCTCGGCTTGGCACGGGCAAGGACAATGAGTTCCTGGAGTGATCTTGCGGGGACTGAAGGGTTGACGGCGATCGCCATCGGCACGGAAACCGTTTGACCCACGGCCTTGAAGTCCTTTATCGGCTCGAAGGATAGTCCGCGCCGGATCGCGGGGTTGATGGTAAAGCTCGGCAACACCACCAGCAGCGTATGCCCATCGCCCGGCGCTCGCGCGACCCACTCGGTCCCTATCACCGTCCCGCCGCCCGGGCGATTGTCCACGATCACGGGCTGCCCCAAACCTTGCCCCATGTACTGAGCGAGAATCCGGCTGGTGATGTCGGCCACGCCACCTGGCGGGAACGGCGCAACGATGCGCACGACCTTGGACGGAAACGTTTGCGCGTGAACCGCGCCGGCGAGTCCTACGGCAACTCCAACTAGTACGGGTGCAAGAATGCGCGAGGACATTAGTTACCCTCCTGATTACCCTCCATTCCTACTCTACAGACCCACGCGCGCTCGCTTTGCTGCCGCTCAGTCGGCCTTGATCCCCGCTTCACGCACGACCTTCGCGTATCGCGCCGACTCGGACTGCAGGAACGCGCCGAACTCCTCCGGCGTGCCCGGGGCAGGAGTCATTCCGTAGGTCTTGAACTTTTCCCGTATCTCCGCGCTGCGCAGCGCGCCGACCAACTCGGCGTTGAGGCGAGCGATCGTCGCCGGCGGGGTCGCCGCCGGAACCACCAGCCCGCTCCAGTTGGTCGATTCGATCGCAGGGTATCCAGCCTCGCGCACGGTAGGAACATCGGGCAGTACCTCGGCCCGCTCGGGCGTCGTCACCGCGAGCGCGCGCATCTTGCCGCTCTTGGCGAACGGCGCGAGCTCGGAAGCGTTGACGAGCACCATGGGCAAGTGGCCGCCGACGGCGGCGGCGAGCGCCGGCCCGGCGCCGGAGAACGGCGCGTGCACGAAGTTGACGTTCGCGGCGAGCTTCAGCATTTCGCCGATGACGTGGTGGGTCGTGCCGGCGCCGGGCGTTCCGTAGGCGATCTCGCCCGGTTTGGCGCGCGCAAGTGCGATCAGCTCCTGGAACGAATTCGCCGGCACCGTCGGATTCACGGCGAAAGCCATCGGCACGGAAATCGTCTGGCCGATCGCCTTGAAGTCCTTGAACGGGTCGTACTTCAGTCCCGGTTTCACCGAAGGGTTGATGACGAAGCTCGGGAACACCACCAGCAGCGTGTGTCCGTCGCCCGCGGAGCGAGCGCCGAGCTCGTAGCCGATCACCGCGCCTGCCCCCGGGCGGTTCTCCGCGATCACCGGCTGGCCGAGGGCCTTGGACATATGTTCGCCGAGCAGCCGGCTCGTGAGGTCGGCCGCGCCGCCGGGAGGGAAGGGGACGATGATGTGCACCGGCTTCGAGGGGAAGGTCTGCGCGTGGACGTTGCTGAGGAGCGTCGCAAGCGAAAGGAACAATGCTGCGGTGACGCGAGTAGTCATTGGATGGTGCTCCGGTTAGGCGGCGTTTCCTTAGGTCTTGCCTGATTGCTTTTGTAAGTAGCTCTGTACAAACGCATCGGATCGAGTCCTACGTTTCAGCCCAAGACCCACCAAGAGAAGCTGGCTCGCGAGCATGACCACTGTCACGACGAATCGATCACGCGAGGAGGAGACAAACTCCGACGCAGTGGCACGGGCACCGACCGACGTGTTGTTCATGTGCATCTCTTCGTCGAGAATGGCGAGGTAGTCAAGTGTCTCCGAGTGAGTTATTGCCGCGGCCAAAATATCCACGTTCACCGGTAGGCTCCGGCCTCATGGCGTGCGTCCGTGTGCAGCAGTGGCTTGGCGCGCTTTCTTACGGCCGGCGAGGCCAGCGGCGCGGATTGCGAGCCGTGTGGATTACCGCCAGTACCGAAACGACATCGCCTTTCGACGCATAGAACACGCCGTACGGAAAATGCGAGAGAAGCGTGCGGCGAATGCCTCGTCGGATCTCGGAAAACAACAGAGGCGTGTGCGCAATGAGTTGGAACTGAGCGTCGAGAGCGTCGATGAAGTCGGCGCCGAGTCCCGGGAGTTGTTCTTCGTACCATTCGTACGATCCGCCAATCTCGCGTGCCGCCCGGTCTGAAACCTTCAGCCGGTACGCCATTTACCCTGAAGGATCCGCTTCCGAACTTCTTCCCAGGGAGATCCTGCTTCGGGATCGGCCTCGAACTCTGCGAGACGGCGATCGAGATCGGCCTTTAGCTCATCGGATATCGGGATCGCCTCCGGCATGGCGGCGATGCTGTCCCAGATCAATTCGACCAGGCGGATACGCTCTGCGATGGGCAGTTCCAGGATCTCGGCGACTGAAATCTGGTTCATGTTTTGTAGCCTACCACCCTTGATTCGAGCACGCCAACGAGGTCTTCATTCCTGCACCTTCAGGTTCTCGCGATAGAGCTTTGATCGCTGGACATAGGTCTCCACGTTCTTCAGCAGCTCTTCCTTCTCCTCCGGCTTCAACTCGCGCACGATTTTCCCCGGTGAGCCGAGCACGAGAACTCCATCAGGAAACGTCTTGCCTTCGGGAATCAGCGCGCCGGCGCCGATGATGCAGCTCTTGCCGATGACCGCGTGGTTCATGACGATCGCGCCGATGCCGATGAGCGATCCGTCGCCGACGGAACAGCCGTGCAGCATCGCCTGGTGGCCCACCGAGACGTTTTTTCCCAGCGTGAGCGGGATG
>JBGPTG010000122.1:0-9143 GCA_041490545.1 Gammaproteobacteria bacterium | reverse complement strand
TATGGTTGTGATTCGTCTTTCGCGCGGCGGCGCCAAGAAACGGCCGTTTTTCAACGTGGTGGTCGCCGATTCGCACAAGGCCGCCAACAAGCGCTTCATCGAGCGCGTGGGCTTCTACGATCCGAAGGCTCCTCAAGGCCGCGAGTCACTGCGGTTCGCGACGGACCGGCTGACGTACTGGCGCGGCAAGGGTGCGCAGTTGAGCCCGACGGTGGCGCGCCTGCTGAAGGGCTACAAGGCGCCCGCGGCGCCCGCGGCCGTCGCGGCGAAGTAGCGGCGCGCGCGGGTTGGCGACGCGCGAGTCGGCCGAATGGGTGGTGATGGGGCGCGTGCTGGCGCCCTGGGGCGTGAAGGGCGCGGTGAAGATCGAGCCCTTCGGCGCCGAGAGCGGCAACCTCTGCAAGTATTCCGCCTGGTGGGTGGGCAAGCCGGGCGAGTTGAATGAAGTCGCGCTCACCGAGTGCCGCCCGCACGGCGTCTACCTGGTGGCGCGCTTCGCCGGATGCGAGGATCCCGACCAGGCGAAGAAGTACCGCGGCGCGGAAATCGCGCTGAAGCGCGCGGACCTGCCGGAGCCGGCGGCGCACGAGTTCTATCAGGCCGACGTGGTCGGCCTCGATGTGGTGAACGGGCAGGGCGAGGTGTTGGGCAAGGTGGCGGGATTTTTCAGCACCGGCGCCAACGAAGTGATGCGCGTGTCGCACGAAGGCGGCGAGCGGCTCATTCCGGCGACGCCGCGGGTGATACGCCGGATCGATCTGGCGGCCGGCCGGGTCGAGGTGGACTGGGGAGCAGACTGGTGATCCGCTTCGACTGCGTGACGCTGTTCCCGGAGACGTTCGCGGCGGTGAGCGCTTCGGGCGTGACGAGCCGGGCGCTCGAGCAGGGGTTGTGGAACCTGGCGCTGTGGAATCCGCGGGATTTCACCACGGACAATTACCGCACGGTCGACGACCGGCCGTACGGGGGCGGACCCGGCATGGTGATGCTCGCCGAGCCGCTGGAGAAAGCGATATCCGCGGCAAAGGCCGCGGCGCAGGGTGCAGCGAAAGTGATTCATCTCTCGCCGCAGGGTTCGGTGCTGGATCACCGCAAGGTGATGGAATTTGCCGGCGAGGAGCGGATCGTGCTTCTCTGCGGCCGTTATGAAGGCGTCGACGAGCGGCTGATCGCGCGCTGCGTCGACGAGGAAGTGTCGATCGGCGACTACGTCGTCTCTGGCGGCGAGCTGGCGGCGATGGTGTTGATCGACGCGGTAGTGCGGCAGCTGCCGGGGGCGCTCGGCGACGGGGCCTCGGCCGAGCAGGACTCGTTCGTGAACGGGCTGCTCGACTGCCCGCAGTACACCCGGCCGGAAACGTACGCGGGGGAGGCGGTGCCGGCGGTGTTGATGTCGGGGCACCACGCGCAGATCGAGCGCTGGCGGCTGAAGCAGTCGTTGGGGCGGACGTGGCTGAGAAGGCCGGAGCTGCTGGAGCGCAGGGCCTTGAGCGAAACGGAACGCAGGCTGCTTGAAGAGTTCAGGCAGGAGATGGGCAAAGACAAAGGAGCGGTGCGATGAACGTCATACAGAAGCTCGAAGAGGAAGAAATCAAGCGCCTGGGGAAGAAGCTTCCCGAGTTCTCCCCCGGCGACACCGTGATCGTCAACGTCGCCGTGGTCGAAGGCGAGCGCAGGCGCGTGCAGGCCTACGAGGGCGTGGTCATCGCCAAGAAGAGCCGCGGAATCAACTCGGCGTTCACGGTGCGCAAGGTTTCCTCGGGCGAAGGCGTGGAGCGCACTTTCCAGACCTACTCGCCGACCATCGATTCGGTCGAGGTGAAGCGCAAGGGCGCCGTGCGCCGCGCGAAGCTCTATTACATGCGCCAGCGCTCGGGCAAGAGCGCGCGCATCCGCGAGAAAATCGAGGCCCAGGAAGAAGGCGCGGGCGAGCAAGGCGCGGCAGAGCAGTAAGCGAAGTCCGTCGCTGCGACGCAAGGGGCGCGCGAGCGCCCTTTTTTGTTGGCGCCGTGTGTCGGTGCCGCGTGTTGGTGCCGCGCCGACGCCCTCACGTTAGGCGTAAAATCCGCTCCTGCACGACGCGACCATGAGCCTCCATCCCATTCCCGAAATCATCGCCGCGATCAAGGCGGGCCGCATGGTCATCCTCGTCGACGAGGAGGACCGCGAGAACGAGGGCGACCTGGTGCTCGCCGCCGACTTCGTCACGCCCGAGGCGGTCAACTTCATGGCTACTCACGGCCGCGGCCTCATTTGCCTCACGCTCACCGAGGCGCGCTGCCGGCAGTTGACTCTGCCGCTCATGGTGCGCGACAACCGCTCGCCCCTGGGCACCAATTTCACCGTTTCCATCGAAGCGGCGCGCGGCGTCACCACCGGCATCTCGGCGCAGGACCGCGCGCGCACCGTGCAGGCCGCGGTCGCACCCGAGGCGAAGCCCGAGGACATCGTCCAGCCCGGGCACATCTTCCCGCTGATGGCCCAGGCGGGCGGGGTGCTCGCGCGCGCCGGCCATACCGAGGCCGGCTGCGACTTGGCCAGCCTTGCCGGCCGCACGCCCGCCGCGGTGATCTGCGAGATCCTCAAGGAGGACGGCACCATGGCGCGGCTGCCGGACCTGATGGAATTCGCGGCGAAACACGATTTGGCCATCGGCTCGATCGCCGAGCTGATCCAGTTCCGCAGCCGCAACGAGTCGCTCATCAAGCGCGTCACCGAGCGCGTGATCCAGACCGCCTTCGGGCCGTTCCGCCTGGTGGCCTACATTGAAAAGCTCACCGGCGAGACGCACCTCGCGCTGGTGCGCGGGGAAATTTCCTCAGGTGCCGAAACGCTGGTGCGGGTGCATGCGCCGTTGTCGCTGCTCGACCTCATCGACAGCGGTCCCGGGACGCATTCCTGGGCGGTGCACGAGGCACTGGAGCGGATCGCCGCCGAAGGCCGCGGTGTCATGGTGCTCCTCAACTGCTCGGAGAGCGCGGGGCAGCTGATCGAGCGGGTTGCGTCGCCCGGCCGGCCGAAGACGGCGACCCCGGGCAAGATGGATCTCCTCACCTACGGCATCGGCGCGCAGATCCTGCGCGATCTCAAGGTCGGCAGGATGCGTCTCATGGCCGAGCCGCGGAAGATGCCCAGCATGGCCGGCTGGGAGCTCGAGATCGCCGGCTATGTCGAGAAGGCTCCGGCCGCGCGGAAAGCCTGATGGAAGAGATCAAACCCGAACTGAGCGGCGAGGGGCTGCGGGTCGGAATCGTGCGCTCGCGCTTCAACGAGAAAATCGGCGCAGCGCTGCTGGAAGCCTGCCGCAAGCGGCTCGCCGAGCTGCGTGTCGCTGCGATCACGGTCGTGTCCGTGCCCGGCGCGCTGGAGGCGCCGTTCGCGCTGCAGAAACTCGCCAACACCGAAGAGTACGACGCGCTCATCGCGCTCGGCGCGGTGATCCGCGGCGACACGTATCACTTCGAGATCGTCGCCAACGAATCCGCCTCGGGCCTGATGCAGGTGCAGCTCGACAGCAGCATCCCGGTCGCCAACGGCATCCTCACCACCGAGGACGAGAAGCAGGCCGGGGCGCGCGCCGCGCAGAAGGGCCGCGACTGCGCCGAGGTTGCCGTGGAGATGGCCAATCTCGCGAAAAGCATCGCGAAGCGCCACAAATGAAATCGGCCCGGCGCCGTTCGCGCGAGCTCGCGCTGCAGGGCCTTTACGCCTGGCAGTTGGGCGGCGACGGCGCGGAGGGCTTGCGCGCCCAGCTTGCCGAATCGCAGGGCTTCGGCAAGGCCGACGCCAAGTATTTTGCGCGGCTGCTGCAAGGCACGATCGACGAGGCCGCCGCGCTCGAGCGCGTGATCGAGCCGGCGCTCGACCGCAAGCTCAAGGAACTCTCACCGGTAGAGCGCGGCATCCTGCTGCTCGCGGCCTTCGAGCTGAAGCACGCGCCCGACATTCCCTACAGGGTGGTGATCAACGAGGCGATCGAGCTCGCAAAGTCGTACGGCGGCACCGACGGCCACAAGTACGTGAACGGCGTGCTCGACAAGCTGGTCGACGGCCTGCGCCCGGAGGAGCGCCGGCGCGGCGCGCCGCGATGAGCTCCGAGTTCGAGCTGATCCGCAAATACTTCACGCGGCCCTCGCCATCGGCTGTACTCGGCGTCGGCGACGATTGCGCGCTGCTGCGGCCGAAGCACGGCATGTTGCTCGCGGTGTCGACCGACATGCTGCTCGCGGGCCGGCATTTCCTTCCCGACGCCGACCCGGAGCAGCTCGGCCACAAGGCGCTGGCGGTGAATCTCTCCGACCTTGCCGCGATGGGCGCCGACCCGCGCTGGGTGACGCTCGCTATCGCGCTGCCCGAGGCCGACGAAGTCTGGGTCGCTGCGTTCGCGAAAGGTTTTTTCCGGCTCGCCGCGCGGTTCGAAACCGAACTCATTGGCGGGGACACCACCCGCGGGCCGCTTGTAATCTGCATCACCGTGCTCGGCGAGGTGCCGCCGGAACTGGCGCTGCGCCGTGACGCGGCGCTCGCCGGCGACGAGATCTGGCTCTCGGGCGCGACCGGCGAGGCCGCCCTGGGGCTCGCGCACCTGCAGAAACGCGTTCGACTGGAGGGCGGGGCTCGCGAGGCCTGTCTCGCACGCCTGCACGCGCCCGAGCCGCGCGTCGATCTGGGCGGGCGGCTGCGCGGTCTGGCGCGCAGCGCCATCGACGTTTCCGACGGCCTGCTTGCAGACTTGGGCCACATACTGGAAGCTTCGGGAATCGGCGCCGAGGTGGCGTGGCAGGCGATCCCGCGCGCCGCGGCGATCGCCGCCTGCCAGGATCAGGAGCTCGCGCGCGACTGCGTGCTCGCCGGCGGCGACGATTACGAACTGGTTTTCACGGCGCCGCCTTTCAGGCGCGGCGAAATCGAGGCGATCGGAAAGGAACTCGGCATCGTGCTTACCCGCATCGGCGTCTGCGTCCCGGGAAAGGCGGCGGTCAGCTTGCGCGACGCCGCGGGCGGCGCGCTGCCGGTGCCACGCGGTTTCGACCATTTCGCATGATGTTCCGGCCGACCCCGAAGTTCGTCTTCGCCCACCCGGCGCACTTCATCGCGCTCGGCTTCGGCAGCGGGCTCGCGCCGCTCGCCCCGGGAACGGTGGGCACGCTGCTCGCGTTTCCGGTTTTCTTCGCGCTCAGAGCGGTGCTCGGACCGTTTGACAGCCTGCCTGCGGTGCTCGAATTCATCGCCGTCGTCGGGGTGTTCTTCGCGATCGGCGTCTGGGCCTGCGGCCGTACCGGGCGCTCGCTCGGCATCCCCGACCATAGCGGCATGAACTGGGACGAAGTCGTGGCGATGCTGCTGATCCTGCTGGTCACGCCGGAGGACTGGGCGTGGTGGACGTTCGCGTTTTTCGCCTTCCGCTTCTTCGACGTGGTCAAGCCGCCGCCAATCCGGCAAATCGACCGCACCATGAAGGGCGGTTTCGGCGTGATGTTCGACGACATCGTCGCGGCGTTCTACACGGTGTTCCTGATGGCGCTGGTGAAACGCCTGTTTTTCTAGAGAGCCAGCGGGCATGGCGCGCGACACCCTGATCGCACTCGCCGCGCGGCTGGGCGCTCGCTTGAAACGTCGCCGCCTGAAGCTCGCAACCGCCGAGTCCTGCACCGGCGGCTGGATCGCGCAGGCGCTGACCTCGGTCGCGGGAAGCTCGGCGTGGTTCGAGCGCGGCTTCGTCACCTATTCCAACGAAGCAAAAAAGGAAATGCTCGGAGTGCGCGGCGCCACGCTGGCGCGCCACGGTGCGGTGAGCGAAGCAACGGCGCGTGCGATGGCGGCAGGAGCGCTCCTTCGCAGCCGGGCGCAGGTTTCGGTCGCTGTGACTGGAGTGGCGGGGCCGACGGGAGGCACGAAGGACAAGCCCGTCGGCATGGTGTGCTTCGCCTGGGCGCGCAAGCGGTCGGCTCCGGCGAGCGCTACCCTGCATTTTCGCGGCGGGCGTGAGAGCGTGCGCCGGCAATCGGTGATCGCCGCACTGCAGGGCTTGCTGCAAAGAACAGGAGAAAAGCGATGAGTTCGTCCGCAATCTTCCGCCGCGCCTTCTCGTTGTTTGCGCTGCTGTCCTGCACGGCGGCGTCGCCGGCGGCGGCGCAGGAACTGACGAACGACAACATTGCGGGCCCCTACGTTCCCACGCCCTGGGTGATCGTCGACGCGATGCTCAAGCTCGCCGACATCGGGCCCGGCGACGTGGTCTACGACCTGGGGTCGGGCGACGGGCGGCTGGTGATCACCGCGGCGAAGCGCTACGGCGCGCACGGCGTGGGCGTCGAGTACCAGAAGGAGTTGGTCGACCTCGCGACCCGCTCGGCGGCCGCCGAAGGCGTCGCCGACCGCGTGAAATTCCTGCACGGCGACCTGTTCGAGGCCGGCATCAAGGACGCGAGCGTGGTGATGCTCTACCTGCTGCCCTCGTCCGTCACGCGCGTCGCTACCAAGCTGCGCGCCGAGCTGCGGCCCGGCACGCGCATCGTCTCGCACGACTACCCGCTCTCGCCCTGGCCGCCCGACAAGAAGGTGTCGATGGACGTCGAGGAGAAGGAGATGATCAGCGGCACCAGCTGGACGCATCTGTTCTACTACGTGGTGCCCGGGCGCCGATGAAAACTCTTTGGCGGAAGGACCTTGGAACAAGGGGATGCTCCCCCATATTGTCAGTAACATGAACCTCTTTCGCAGCGTCGAAGCGCGGCCGCCCGCAGTCGCGGGGATGTTTTATCCCCGCGATCCCGCGCTGCTGTCGGAAGAGGTCGACGCTTACCTGGAGCAGACTCCGGACCGGCCGCTGGCGCCGGGGTTTCCTAAGCTGCTCATCGTTCCGCACGCCGGATACGTCTACTCGGGTTCCGTGGCAGCAAGCGCTTACGATTTGCTCCGTCCCGCGCGCGGCATCGTCAGGCGCGTCGTGCTGCTCGGGCCCTGCCACCGGGTCGCGGTGCGCGGGCTCGCGCTCCCCGCGGCCAGGGCTTTTGACACGCCCCTCGGACGCATCGTGCTCGACCAAGCGGCGATCGCCGCGATCCGCGGCCTGCCGCAGGTGGTGGAATCGGCGGCGACGCACGCCGAGGAGCACGCGCTGGAAGTGCAGCTGCCTTTCCTGCAGCAGGTGCTGGGGGAGTTCTCGCTGGTGCCGCTGGTGGTGGGCGACGCGGCGCCGGAGGAGGTCGCCGGGGTGCTGGAGCGCCTCTGGGGCGGCGCCGAGACGCTCGTCGTCATCAGCTCGGACCTGTCGCACTATCACGCCTACGACGACGCGCGCCGCATCGACGCCGCCACGGTGCGCGCGATCGTTGCCTGCGACGCCGGCCTTTCGCACGAACAGGCCTGCGGCGCGACGCCGCTTGCCGGCGCGCTGCTCGCCGCGCGAGCCCGTGGCCTCGCTCCGAGGCTGCTCGACTGCCGCAATTCCGGCGACACCGCGGGAAGCAAGGATCGCGTGGTGGGCTACGCCTCCTTTGCGCTCGGCGGGGACGACGCGCACTACGGCGCAGAGCACGGGCGCACGCTGTTTCGCATCGCGCGTGCCAGTATCGAGGCGGCGCTGGGCACGCCCGCCGCGGAGGTGCAGGACGCGCCCTGGCTGCACGAGCACCGCGCGAGCTTCGTCACCCTGCAGCAGGACGGCGCGCTGCGCGGCTGCATCGGCTCGCTCGAGGCGCAAAGGCCGCTGGCCGCCGACGTCGCCGCGAACGCGCGCGCCGCGGCATTCCAGGATCCGCGCTTCGATCCGCTCACGCCTGCCGAATTCGCGCGCACCGACATCGAGGTGTCGCTGCTCTCGGCGCCCAAGCGCATCCGGTTCTCCGGTCACGATGACCTCGTCGCGCAGTTGAGGCCGGGCGTTGACGGAATCATCCTCGAGTGCGACGGCGCTCGCGCGACCTTCCTGCCGCAGGTCTGGGAAGGGCTGCCCGATCCGGAACGGTTCCTCGCGCATCTCAGGCAGAAAGCGGGCATCGCGCAGAGCACGGGCACCGACCGTTGCCGGGTGATGCGCTACGCCGTGCGCAAATGGCGCGAAGCGGAGTTTCGGCAATGAGCGCCGTGCTCGACAAGCCCTACGCAGGCCGCTGGTGGCACATGTTGGAAGACGGCCGGCTGCAGTGCGACCTGTGCCCGCGCGACTGCCGGCTCCACGAAGGCCAGCGCGGCGCGTGCTTCGTGCGCAAGCGCGAGCAGGATCGAATGGTGCTCACCACCTACGGCCGTTCCTCGGGCTTCTGCGTCGATCCGATCGAGAAGAAGCCGCTCAACCAGTTCTACCCGGGTTCGAGCGTGCTTTCCTTCGGCACGGCGGGCTGCAACCTCGCCTGCAAGTTCTGCCAGAACTGGGACATCTCGAAGTCGAAGGACATCGATACGCTCGCCGACAGCGCGAGCCCGGAGCAGCTCGCGCGCGCGGCGCTGGAACTCGGCTGCCGCAGCGTCGCTTTCACCTACAACGACCCGGTGATCTTCGCCGAGTATGCGATGGACGTCGCCGACGCCTGCCGCGAAGCCGGCGTGAAAGCGGTCGCGGTCACCGCCGGCTACATGCATGCGCAGCCGCGGCGCGAGTTCTACGCCAAGATGGACGCGGCCAACGTCGATCTGAAAGCGTTCACCGAGGATTTCTATTTCCGCACCTGCGGCGCGCACCTGAACGACGTGCTGGAGACGCTCGTCTATCTCAGGCACGAGACGAACGTCTGGTTCGAGATCACCACGCTCCTCATCCCGGGCAGGAACGACTCGGAGGCCGAGATCGACGCCGAGTGCCGCTGGATCGCGAAGGAACTCGGCCCTGACGTGCCGCTTCACTTCACGGCCTTTCATCCGGACTGGAAGATGACCGACATTCCGCCGACTCCGGCGGCGGCGCTCACGCGCGCGCGAAAGATCGCGCTCGGCCACGGCCTGCGCTATGTGTATACCGGCAACGTCCACGACACCGAGGGTGGTTCGACTTACTGCCCGGGCTGTGGCAGCGCCGTCATCGCGCGCGACTGGTACGACATCCTCGACTACCGCTTGACCGACGACGGCGCGTGCCGCGAATGCGGTGCCGCGATCGCCGGGCGCTACGAGAAATTCACGAAGGCCTTCGGGTCGAAGCGGAT
>JBGPTG010000121.1:0-9318 GCA_041490545.1 Gammaproteobacteria bacterium | reverse complement strand
GGTGGCTGCCCGACGACGTCGCGTTTGTCGAGCAGCTGCCGCACACCGCGACCGGCAAGCTCCTCAAGACGAAATTGCGGCAGGATTTCAAGGATTACAAATTGCCGGGGGCGTGAGCCTGGCGGAATGGCGAAGCGTAGTAGTAGTAGGCCCCATATTAGTTTCAAACGGTAACGCCAAAATTTTGTAACGCCCAATAATTTTGTACGGAGCTTGCACTGAATACATCGATCCGCAGTTGGCAGTTCTCAATGCACGCGTGCGCGGCGCTTGCACTCGCCGGCGCGCTCTCCGTCGTGCACGCGCCGCCGCCGCCGCGCCCGCCGCTCGTCAAGGAAGGCACCACCGTCAAGATTTCCGACCACGTGTGGGTGATTCCCGACGAAAAAGTGCCAATGGTGCCCAACGTCGGCATTATCGTAGACTCGCTCCGATCGCCCCGTTGAGGGTGCGCAGGCGGAGCCAAGTTAACATAAGACCGATTGTGGACCGTTCAGGCCAGTTTCAACACCGGATTGCACCGCGCCGGCGGGTCCTTCAGACTTCGCAGCCGGATTGATTCGCCTATCCATTCATTCTTCGACGCTCACGCCAACTATTTCACATTATAGGGGCTGAGAAATCGTGCCCGGCTAGGGTAAACCTTACATCTATGGGGGGTATAACCTGGCATCCATATTGCTTTACCTACCTTCTGACGAGACTACATACAAACTATTAGGAGGAAAGCCATGGCTGCTCAACGCAAACTCTCTACTCTGATTACCGTATTTCTTCTCGGCGGCTCGGTGTTCCTGCCCGCCACATCCGCCGATGCGGATTCATCCAGAGACTACTGGTCCGCGAGCAAGGCTTCCTTTCACCTGGCTGCAGCGCGCAGCAGGATGAACGAGACTTCCGGGGCGTGCCAGGCGCTGCAACAGTCGCTCGCCTACTACCGCGCGGCGCTCGCGAAGGAGACGGGCGAACCCGCGTTAGCGACCGGCGGCAGCGATGATGATGGACTGCAAGAAATCCGCTCCAAATTTGGGTGCACGGTCACTCAGTTCGGCTGACCGCATTGCCCTGACGGGCCGCGGGCTCGCTTTCGAGCCCGCGCCTGCTTTCATTCTGAGCTCCCCTCGCGCTGCGGGGCGGGTCTCTACCCCAGAACCCGGCAACGTAGCCATCCCTCCCGAATCGCAAAGGGGTCATGATGGCACGCCACTTGTGACCCGCAGCCACCCGCTGCCATCAATTCCGCAGGTTTCCTAGGACTTCCACGCAGCACCCGCTGAGCAGTTTTAGGGCTGCGTCCCCAAAACCAGGGAGTCCTTGGACGTTCAATTGGTAGCTTCCCCGGGCCTGTAGGGAAAACCTGACATCAACTGTCAGAGATACCCGCTAGGACCTAGCTCCACAGTTGGTTAGATTCCCCTTTCGGATACGGACGGTCGCGTCGTTAAACCGCTGCATTCGACGCCGTCGAAAAACCTTGGCCAAACGGCGCAAATCGAGTTGGTAGGAGGATGGGTATGCACCGTCGAGCCGCGTCTTCGCTTTTCAGAATCGCGAGCACGTTCTTTTGCTTGTACAGCGGCTTGGGATCCGCGCAGGTCCGCGCGCCGCTGCCTTGGCCGCCGGAACTGCCGAAGACGCTGCTTCCCGGAGCGAGCGTCTATGTTTCAGAGAAGTCCAATCTCGTGCTCGATTTCCACGGCAGCTACCAAGACCCTGACCTGGTCTTGTTCATGGCTGGAAACCAGTACCGGGTATTGCCCGAGCTCATCCGGGTGTTTCGCGAATGGGTGGCAGGGCAGGCTCGCTATCGAGAACTCAAAGTCGAACGGATCTTCTACGCTACAACGCCTCCCGGGCGCCTCATCGACGCCATGCACGCGGGCCAACTCGTGCTGGGAAATTTCTGGATAGACGTGCGTCCCGATAAGCTCTGGCCCGACGTCTTCATGACCGGTCCGAGGCAGCAGCGGCGGCTGCTCGCCGAGAAGTACATCGATGGCTGGTCGGTATACACGCGCAACCGCGGCGTCGTCCTGCTGGTTCGGGCAGGCAATCCGAAGCACATACGCGGGATCCCCGACCTGGCGCGCGACGACGTGCGCGTAGCGCTCTCCTCTCCCCTCCGCGAGCCAGCCTCGTTCGAGAGCTATTCCAATACTCTGCGTGCGCAGGGTGGGTCTGGACTTCCAGAGCTCATCCTGAAAAAAAGGAACACGGTTTCCCCTGTCGCTGTGCATCACCGCGAGAACCCGCAGTTCATCCTCGACGATGTCGCCGACGTGGCAGTCATGTACTACCACTTCGGCGATTACCTGAAGGCCCATATGCCGCAATACTTCGACTACGTAACTCTCCCGGCCGAAGGCAATTTCGTGGACCAGCTCGCCGTTTCGCTGATTCGCAACGCGCCGCACAAGGATGCTGCGGCGGCGTGGATCGATTTCATGCGCAGCGAAACGGCCGCAGCCGTCTACAACAGGAACGGATTCGAGTATGCCGGCGCCGCCGAGCGCGCAAAGGTGGAGGACAAATGACGAACGTGGTTTTTTCCCGGCCCTGCTCGAGATCGGTCCGCATCGTAGTGTGCTTGCTGACGCTCGCGACTAGCGCGGGCGCCTTCGCGCAAAGATCGCCGCCGAAGGAAAAGTCCGCCCAAGCGCAAATCATCCTCGCCATCAACGAGGGCGGGGCCGGCAACCTCGATGCCACCGAAATCTTTCTTCGTTACGAAGACTTCGCCAAGATTCTCGAAAAGGCGCTCGGCGCTCGCCTCACGCTGGTCGCGGTGCGCGATATCCAGGTGCTCGAGCACTCTCTGCAGACCGGGGCCTACGCGCTTGTCATCTCGCGCCCGGCCGACGTCCTCGCCCAGGCGATCCGCGAATACGGCTACCAGCCGGTCGTCGTGTCCAAGGAGTCGGCGCACGCGCTTTTCATCGTTGGTAAAGATTCTCCGCTCAAGACGATCGCCGACGTCCGGGGCAAGCGGATCGTTACGCCAGACCGCTACGCGTACATGTGGAGAATCGCCTACGCCATGATGCGCGACAACAAAATCGCCATGGCGAAAGAGCAGGTGCGTGCGATGCGCGACCAAGCCGCGATCGGCTGGTCGATGGAGAACGGTTTCTTCGACGTCGCGGTCGTCGCTTCGTTCTCCGGCGTCGGGCGCACCTGGGAAAAGAAAGGCGGCCGGGTGATCGCAAGGAGTCGTGAGGTTCCGAACACACCGGTGATCGCTTCGCCCAAGATCTCGCCGGCTCAGGTCGCGCGGATCCGCGACGCGCTCTCGGCGCTCGATTCGACCGAGCAAGGGAAAGCCATTCTCAAGAGCATCGGCGTCGTGGGTTTCAAGGAAACACAGCAGCAGGTCTTCCTTGACTTGCTCGAGTGGCTCGGACCGCTCGAAAAAGCCAAGGAATGAGGCGCCCGCTGAGGCGCAGCGCACCTTCGGACGCGAAATGACGCAAATCACTCAACGCGCAGACTTGTCCGTGCACTCGGAGAAAGCGGCACCGGATTCGAGTATCTTGCGGCAATTCCGCGCCAACATTGTCGCGGCCGGCCTCCGCCCGCGGAAAGCGCTGCTCGGCTTTGCCCTGGCATGGCTCCTGTTCTTCGCGATCCTTTTCGCGATGCCCACGCCCGAAGGGCTGTCCGTCCCGGGCAAGGCCGCCCTCGCCGTCATGGCGTGGGCGTGCGTCATGTGGATTTTCGAAGCCGTTCCGGTCGGAATCTCAGGTCTGCTCATCCCGATGCTGCTGGTCATGACCAATGCGACCAGACCGTTCCCGAAAGCCGCGGACGGATTCACCAATCCGGTCGTGTTCCTCTGCCTCTCGGCGTTCATCTTTGCCGCGATCATGCAGGCTGCGGGGCTGGATCGCCGCATCGCGCTTTCGCTGCTGAATTCGCTCAAGGCCAAGACCGTCAACGGGGTCATCTGGGCCATGTTCGCGGTCAATATGGTGCTGTCGCTGATCATCCCGGCCGCCAACGCGCGGGCGGCGACCCTGCTCCCGGTGATCAACGGAATAACGGATTTCTTCGGGGACAGCGAGAAAGAAAGGAACGGCAAAAAGGCCATCGTCATTCAGACGCTCGTGTACGGATCGATGATCAGCGGCATGTGCATCATGACCGCACACTTGCCCAACTTGGTCATCATCAGCCTGTTCGAGAAGAACCTCGGGCTGCGCATTTCCTATTTCCAGTGGTTTCTGCTTCAATGGCCGTATCTCGGCATGTTCGTCCTGACGCAGTGGTGGATACAGCGTTACTTCAGGACGCGCAACGTCCCTATCGCCGGCGGATTCCAGGCCGTGCAGAAGCAGCATCGCGAGCTGCCGGAGATGTCCTCGAGCGAGTGGCTGATCCTGGGCGTGTTCGGCCTGATCGCACTCGCGTGGATCACCGAGCAATGGCACGGGATCGCATCGCATAACGCTGCGTTGCTCGGCCTGGCGCTCCTGTTCGTGCCCGGCCTGTTCAAGTTCAAGTGGAAGGAGCTGCAGGAACGCACCATCTGGGGAACCCTGCTTCTGCTGGCCGGAGCGCTGTCGCTCTCGGATGCGATGTCGAGTTCGGGACTGGCGAAGTGGCTCGCCGATTCCATTCACCCGCTTGCCGCGGGCCATCCGTGGTGGGGCATGCTGCTCATACTCATGCTGGGCACGCACGTCATCCGCCTCGGGATGCTCTCGAACGTCGCTGCGGTCACGATGCTCGCTCCGGTCCTGCTCGCGATGGCGCCCAAGCTCGGCTTGCATCCGGTCGCATTCACGATGCTGGTGTCAGACACCGACACCTTCGCCTACATTCTTCCGACGCAGATCACTGCCGCCGTAATCGCCTACAGCAGCGGCACGTTCAGCATGACCGATTACGCCAGGGTCGGCTGGGTCTCGGTGCTGATCGCGATCGCGTATGGAATACTGGTCATGGCTCCCTGGTACGCCCTACTGGGCATACCCGTATGGGATCCTGCCGCGCCGTGGCCGTTCGCTGCAGCCGGCTGATCGCGCGTCGGCGCGAAGGATATCTTCGGTGAACAAGATGACGGACCTGTCCAAGACGGCGGAGCACGAGCGGCTTAGCGAGAAGGATCTGCGCAAGCGTCTCGGCCGCTACATCGCGCCCGCCGGCCTTTACGAGCGGAATAAGGCGCGCCCCTTCGCCGGCCGTGTAATATGCAACGTCGATAAGCTCGTTGCCGGAACTTGGAACGAAGTCGTGCTCGACTACGAGGTCGGCGCCTCCGGCATCGCCGACGGAGCATGGTTCAAGGCGACGTTCAAGTTCTATTCGGATTGGGCGCTGTTCCAGACGGTCGATCCGCAAGGGGCGAACTACCTGTCCGCCGAATATCAGGCGGGTCCGCTTGCAGAAGGACAAAGTCCGGCGACAGTGCAATCGTTGAAGGTCCGTTTCGACCAGAAAGGCCATGAGCGTCCTTTTCAAAAGGCGGTCATCGTCGACACGGTCGACGGCTATCTCAACGCCGGCGATCACATCGTCATCCGGCTGGGCGATCGGCGCATGGGCGGCCCGGGAACGCGAATCCAGACCTTCGTGGAAGACAAATTTCGTTTCCGCTGTTACGTCGATCCGCTTGGCACGTCGCGCTTCATTGCGGTCCCGGGCGACATCGCGATCGATATCGTGGCTGGCGCACCCGCCTCTTTGGCCCTGGTCGGACCGCGGCTGGTGCGGCCCGGAACTCCGTTCGCCCTGCGCCTCAACGCTCACGACCGCTGGGGTAACGCCTGTACCGATACGGGTGGCCGGGTCGAGGTCGCGGCGGCTCTCGACCGGAAGGAAGCCTATCGAAATACGATCGAACTGAGTCCCAAAGGGTGGGCGACAGCCGAAATCGCGGATTTGCCGCGCGAGCCCGGAGAGCTTTGGGTCAGCGCGCGTATCCCCGGAGCGCTCGACGTCGCCGAGGCAGTGCATTACGTCACCGTCGACGCCAGCGCTCCCTGCCCGCGCGTCTTCTACGCCGACCTGCACATCCACGCCCACGATACCGTCGGCACCAACAGCCCGGCGTACAACACCGCTTACGGGCGCGACATCGCCGGGCTGGACGTCATCTGCTATACCGCCAACGACTTCCAGATTACCGACGCCAACTGGGAGCTCGGTGTGAAAACGATGGAGGAGTTTCACAAGGACGGGCAGCTCGTTTGCTACCCGGTACAGGAATGGTGCGGCAGCTCGACCGCGGGCGGCGATCACAATGTCGTTTTTCTGCATGGCGGGAAACCGGAATTCCCGTACAACGACAAGGGCGAGCACAACCGCACATTCACGTGGAACGAGGATATGAAAGGCACGGCGGTGAATCTTGGACGCTGGCCGATCGAAGAGTTGTGGCTCGCCTATTGCCACGATCCGGAAAACCATCTGATCATGCCCCACGTCGGCGGACGACGTTACATTCCGGATTGGCATCACCCCGAGCTTGAGCGCCTGATCGAGATCACTTCTTCGTGGGGACATTTCGGCTGGCTGTACCAGGACGTGATCGAGCGCGGCTACAAGCTCGGAGCCTCGGCGAGCGGCGATGAGCACCGCGGCCGTCCGGGCGGTGGACTCCCCGGGACTCAGGTGTTCGGCACCAAGGGCGGCATCACCGGCATCATCGCCGACAGACTCGACCGGGCGACGATAGGCCGTGCGTTACGGGCGCGCCATACCTTCGCGGCGACCGGAGAACGCACGGTCGGCCTCACGCGTTGCGGCAAGCATATGCAAGGCGACGACTTCCACGGCACTGGGCCGGCGAGGATCGAATATCGGTTCCTCGGCAATGCCGGCTGGGACGAAATCGCCGCCTACGATCACACCGGCTGCATCTGGCGGCGCGACTTGCAGAAGGAAACGGGTTACTCGAAGCGCCACATCCGCGTACGCTGGGGCGGCGCACGCATTCCGGACCGTTACCGCTGGGCGGAGTGGCGCGGCACGATCAGCATTCTCAACGGGACCATCAACGCATTCGGCGGCAACGGCTTCGAGCATCTGGAGGAATCGGTATGGCGCGCAGGGCCGACCGACATCGGTTTCCGCACCGACACCTATGGAGATGCCGACTGCGCGGTCATCGACGTCAGCAATCTCGCCCATTGCCGTATCCGCATTGCAGGAAGGATCGACGCCTATGTGAAGGTCGGCAATCCGCTGGGGGGCAATCCTTTCGTTCACTGCCCTTCTTTCGAATGGGAAGTTTCGGGATCGGAACTGATCGAGTCCGGCGGCTTACGCCGCGATCTCGGCGGCACCGAATTGTTCCTGGCGGTGGAACGCGTCACCGACGGGGTATTGCCGCGCGACGTCGGGGGTTTTATCGAAATCGAGCCCGGAAACGGGCCGCACGGCTTTCGACCCGTGTACTTCTACGGCCGCCAAGCGGACGACGCCAAGGTGTGGACCTCTGCAATGTTCATCGAATTCTCCTAGCGGCCGTTTCAAATTCATCCGAGACCGCCCCGCCGTCGGGAAAATGCGCTGGGATGTGTCCACTTCCCCTTGTGACGGCCTCTTTGAGTCCTACCGTTTGACCGCCTCGCCGGCCTTTGAGGGCGGCGCAACAATCTGAAAGAAAATCTCATCCGGCTTGATCATCCCGAGCTCGTATCGGGCTCGCTCCTCGATCGCTTCGAATCCCCGCTTCAGGTCGCGCACCTCGGCATCGAGGGCACCATTACGCTGGCTCAGCCTGGCGTTTGCTTCCTTCTGTCCAGCAACCTGGCGCTCAAGACCCCAGACCCGAAGCCATCCGCCTTTTCCCAGCCACAACGGATACCGCAGCAGCACGATGGAAGCAACGAGGGTCAGGGCGAGTGCTCTCATTCAACTGGTAGAAAGCTTCCCGTCCCGGGTAGCCGACGGCGTCACCGAGGTCTTCCTCGATGCGCAGGAGCTGGTTATATTTCGCGACTCGGTCGGACCGCGACAGCGACCCGGTCTTGATCTGCAGCGCGTTCATGCCCACGGCGATGTCGGCTATCGTGGTGTCCTCGGTCTCCCCGGATCGATGCGAAATCACGGCGGTATATGCTGAGTGTTTCGCCAGCTCGATCGCCGCGAAAGTCTCGGTGAGAGTTCCAATCTGGCTCGAAGTGGGGCCGCGTGAAGAGCCTATTTTAGTGTGAGTACGATGCAGACGGCAACGCTGTGTGGGTCTTTGAAGACACTTACCGCCATGAGGAATACTGAAACACCCTTATTGGTCTACCTGGCGGTTGCAGGTGGAAGCCCCGTAGCGCAGAATTTGATCGTCATGGCAACTTCGTTTCGCAAATCCCGCCGCGATTTTCTCAAAGTCTCCGCCGCAGCCGGAGGAGGCTTCGCGCTGCAGTTGACGATGCCTGCGCCGGTACTCGCCCAGGCTGCGGTGAAAGCCAAAGGCCCCGAACTCACCGCCTGGATCATCATCAGTCCCGACGACAGCGTGCTGATCCGCGTGGCGCGCTCGGAGATGGGGCAGGGCAGTTCCACGGGCCTCGCGATGCTGGTCGCCGAAGAGCTGGAGTGCGACTGGAAAAAAGTGCGCACCGAGTTCGTTTCGACGCACGAGCAGGTCCGCCGCAACCGCGCGTGGGGCTCGATGGCCACCGGTGGCAGCCAGTCGATACGCACCTCGCACGAATATCTGCGCCGTGCCGGTGCGACCGCGCGCGCGATGCTGGTCACCGCTGCAGCGGAGCGCTGGAAGCTGCCCGAGGCCGAATGTCTCGCCGAAGAGGGCGCGGTCACGCATCTGCCTTCCGGCCGCAGGCTGCGCTACGGCGAGATCGCGCAGGCGGCGTCCAAGCTCCAGCCGCCGCAGACGGTGACGCTCAAGCACCCCAACGTGTGGCGGCTCGCGGGCACGAGCGCGCCGCGCCTGGACATTCCCGACAAGGTCGTCGGCAAGCCGCTCTTTGGCATCGACGTCGAGTTGCCCGGCATGGTGCACGCCGCCATCGCGCAGTGCCCGGTGTTCGGCGGAAAGCTGAGAGCCGTCGCCGACGAAAGGATCAAGGGGCTGCGCGGACTGATCAAGGTGGTGCGGCTCGAGGACGCCGTCGCCGTGGTCGCCGACAACTGGTGGCGCGCGAGCGGCATCCTCAAGCGCCTGCCGATCGAATGGGACGCCGGCGCGAACGGCGGCGCCTCGACCGAGAGCATCCGCGCCTTCGTCGCCTCCGGACTCGACGACGCCTCGGCACCGGTGGCGCGCCGCGAGGGCGACGTCGACGCGGCGTTCGCCCGGGCGGCGAAAATCGTCGAGGCGCAGTACTACGCCCCCTTTCTCAATCACGCGCCGCT
>JBGPTG010000120.1:0-9364 GCA_041490545.1 Gammaproteobacteria bacterium | reverse complement strand
TGAAATCCCGCGCCGCCTCCCGCACCGATGCGGCATCGGTGACGTCCACTTGGTAGCTTGCGCCCTTCCCGCCCAGGCGGGTGAGGAGCGCGCCGACCATTCCGGCGCGCCTCGCGCACAGTCCGAGGAGCGCACCCTGACTGGCATAGTGCGCGGCCAGGGCGGCGCCGATGCCCCCCGATGCGCCGGTGATGAATACCTTCAAGGGATTGACGGAGCAGGGTCCGCCTGCCGGGCTCGGGCTATTGCGGGCGTTCTTCGCGCGCGCGCCGCACCAAGTGGTCGAGGACTTCGACCACCTGCTTCGTGCCTCCGGCAAGACGGACGGAAGTGACGAATTTTCCGTCGACCACGAAAGTCGGCACACCGCGTATGTCGCGTGCTTTCAGCAGCTCGCGCGCTTGCGCGACGCGGCCGGCGACCTCGGCCGATGCATAGGTCTCGAGAAACTTCTGGCGATCGATGCCGTTGCGTGCCACCCAGTCGGCCATGATTTTTTCGTCGTTCAGGGCAATCCCGTCGAAATGGAAATTGTCGTAGATGGGCCAATGCAGGCGCTCGATTTCCCCGAGCGATTCCAGCGAATAGTACAACTTGGCGAATGGCTCCCCGACCTCGGTCACCAGAGCGGGGACCCGGCGTACCGAAACGTAGTCCGGAGCGCTCGCCAGCCACCGGGAGAGCAGCGGCTCGGTTTCGTAACAGACCGGGCAACCGTAGTAGAAAAACTCGATGACCTCTATCCGGCTTCCGCTGGAAGGCGGAGGGGCGGGCGCAATGCGGTTGAACTCGTGTCCGGCCTGCGGTTGCGCCGCCGCCGAACCCGCCAGAAGCGCAAAGGCAAGGCCAAGCCATGCCTGCCGGAAGCTGTTTCCTGGGCGCACGTCGGCCCCGCTTTCCCGATTCCCGCGCCTGCTTACCGGGCTGCCTTGGGAGCTTGTTTGCGGGCCTCACCGATGAGAAATTCAGTGGTCTCCAGCATCGATTTTTGCGAAGTGCTGGCGACCACGATGTGGCGACCCTGCACGGCGAGAGTGGGCACGCCGTCGAGGCGGAAAGCGCGACCCATCTGCGTGGCGCGGTTGAGCTTGGTCTGAACGGTAAACGAGCGCGACACCTCGTCGTACTTCTTCATGTCCACGCCCTGCTTGGCCAGCCACTCGGCCGTCCACTTTGCAAAGGCGTCCCCCCGCAGCCGCACCCCGCCCTCCTGATGGATCACGTTGAACAAGCGCTTGTGCAGCCGCTCGACTTCGCCGAGTGCTTCGAGCGTGTAGAAGATTCGCGCGTCGACCGCCCAATCGTCGTTGAGGATTCCCGGCACTCGCCTGAACTGGACGTCGCGCGGCAGCCGTTTGACCCAGGCGTCCAGCTCGGGTTCTAGCGCGTAGCAATGCGGGCATCGGTACCAGAAGAACTCGATGACCTCGATCTTGCCGCTGGCCTCGACCGGCTGCGGCGGCTTGACCTCCATGTAGTCGATACCTTCGGTTGGCGCGGCCTGAGCGCTCGCCGCGCAGGCGAGAAGCAGTCCGGCAAGAATGCTCAACAGGCGGCGGGGCATAGGCGTTCTCCTTGAATCCCTGGCTATTGGTTGGGAAGGTCTTTGATTCTGACAAGCGAAGCGTCGACTCCGTTCTGCGCCAGTTGCTGGCGCAGACGGTTGATTTCTTCGACCTGCGTATAGGGTCCGAGCCGTACGCGGTACCAAACGCCCTTCTCGGCGAGGTTGGCCGGCTCGACGCTCGCCTCGACCCCCATCATGGCGAGGCGAGCCTTGAGATTGTCCGCATCGGCAGGATTCTGGAATGATCCCGCCTGGAGGAAATACGTGTCTTTGGCGCCTCCGGTTTTGGCGGCCTGCTTGGCCGCGTCGCGCAGCTGGCGTTCCGTCACCGGTTCCTCCTGTCCGGGGAGGATGCGATAGAAGTCAAATCGCGGTTTTTCTTCCGCCTTGGCGGATTTCAAGGGGTCGGGTGTACCTGGCTTCAGGGGGTCGGGTGCGCCTGGCGCAGGAGAGGGCGCCTTTTCCGCCGGGCGCGTCCGGTCGGCGAACGGCACCGGGGTCTTGAAGAAGTAGATGGCAATTCCTGCCGCGACTCCCAGTCCCAGGAGAAACCCGAAGAAAAGTCCGATGAGAAAGCTGTTCGAGGCGTTTGACCGCAGCGCGGCGGGCTGCTTGTAGTCGAAGCTCATTGTCGTAAGGGTCACATTTTCGCGGGTTGGCTGACGCCAAGCAGCGAAAGCCCGTTCCCCAGGACCTGCCGCACCGCGAGGCACAGCGTCAGCCGCGCCAATCGCAGCGGCGCTTCAGGAACGAGGATGCGCTCGGCATTATAGTAACTGTGGAACTCCCCCGCCAGTTCGCGCAGGTAAAAGGCGATCTGGTGCGGTGCGAGCTCGACGCACGCGTTCTCAAGCATCTCCGGATACTCGCCCAGCCGTTGCAGCAACGCGAGCTCGCGGGCACCGGTGAGCGGCGCGAGATCGGCACTCGCGGCCGCGGGCCCCTCCGGATCGCCGGCCTCCGCAAACTGCGCGCGCGACTGTTCGAGCAGCGAGCAAATGCGTGCATGAGCGTACTGCACGTAGTAGACCGGGTTCTCCTCCGACTGCGACGTCGCGAGATCCACATCGAACACGAACTCCGTGTCGGCCTTGCGCGAAACGAGGAAAAACCGCGTAGCGTCGCGCCCCACCTCGTCGATCAGCTCGCGCAGGGTCACGTAAGAGCCGGCTCTCTTGGAGATCTTCATCTCCTCCCCGCCCTTCATTACCGTGACCATCTTGTGCAGTACATAGTCCGGGTAGTCTGCCGGGATCCCGCGTTCCCAGGAGGAGGAGACGGCCCGCAGTCCGGCGCGTACGCGAACGACTGTGCCATGGTGGTCGGATCCCTGGACGTTGATGGCGCGGGCATAGCCGCGATCCCACTTGGTGAGATGGTAGGCGACGTCGGGTACGAAGTAGGTATAGGTCCCGTCGGACTTGCGCATCACCCGGTCCTTGTCATCGCCGTACTCGGTCGTCTTCAGCCACAGAGCGCCATCCTTCTCGAACGTTTTTCCGGCGGCGATCAGCGCGTTCACCGCACTATCCACCCGGCCATCGCTGTAGAGCGAAGACTCGAGGTAATAGTTGTCAAAGCGCACGCCAAAGGCCTGCAAGTCGGCGTCCTGCTCTCGCCGCAATTCGCCGACCGCGAAACGCGTCACCCCTTCCAGGTCCTCGGCATCGGGGTTTCCGGTACCCACATACTTTTCCGCAATCTCGCGTACATACTCGCCGTGATATCCGTCTGCGGGAAATTCCACGGATGCGCCGAGTTTCTCCCGGATTCGCGCCTGAACTGACAATCCGAGGTTCCGGATCTGAGCGCCTGCGTCGTTATAGTAGAACTCGCGCGTCACGCTCCATCCCTGCGACTCGAGCAGCTCGCCGATCGCATCCCCGATCGCGGCCTGTCTGCCGTGCCCCACGTGCAGGGGCCCCGTGGGATTCGCGGAGACGAACTCCAGGAGCACCGCCCGTTTCTGGTCGCTGCCGAAGCACCCGTAGCGCCTGCCTTCGGCAAGAATGGTTCGGATCACGTGTTGCCTTGCCGCGGGCTTGAGGTGCAGATTGATGAAGCCGGACCCGGCAACTTCAGCGCGATCCAGCCAGTCCGAAGATGGCAGCGCTGCCACGAGTTGCAGGGCAATCTCACGCGGATTGCGCTTGAGCAGCCGCGCGAGCTGCATTGCCGTCGGGCAGGAAAAGTCGCCGCGCTGCGCCTGTTTCGGCCGTTCCAGGGAAATCAACGAGCCGGGCTGCTGCGGGGCCACCTTGGCCAGCGCACGCGCAAGCAGCTCGACAAGATGGGATTTGATCTCGGCAGACATGGAGGGGCCGAACGGGCGCGTATTATACCCGTCGATACAGGGTGCCATTCTCCGACAATGCGGCGAAGGTACAATAGGAGCCGCTTCATCCTCAAACTGGAGTACTAAAATTGGGCAAAGGCGACAAGAGAACTTTTCGCGGCAAGGTTTTCAAAGGTTCACACGGGAAAACCCGGCCGCGCAAGCCGAAAAAGACGGCGAAGAAATCCGGGTAGTTCCGGCGAGGTCAGAATTCCGTCGGGTCGACGTCCAGATGCCAGCGCACTCCGTGCGCGCGGATGCGGTAGAGCGCAGCGGTCCACTCCCGAAGGAAGGCTTGAAGGCGCGGGCGCGAGCCTGATTGCACGAGTACCTGCGCGCGCTCCATTCCCGCCAGTCTTACCAGAGACATCGGTGCCGGTTCGAAGACCGTGACAGCGGGAGATGCCTCGGGTGCCTGCTCGATCGCGGATTTCAGAAATCGCAGCGTGCTGCTCAGGTCCTGGCTCTCGGCGCGCAGGGCCGCCTCGAATGCGAACGGTGGAAATCCCGCGGCGCGACGTTCGGCGAGCAGCTCAGACGCGAACCCCGGGAAGTCGTGGTTTGCGAGCGACCGGTACAGGGCGTGGTCGGGGTAGCGCGTCTGGATGAGCACCTCTCCTGCCAGACTTGCGCGCCCGGGACGGCCGGCGACCTGCTGCAGCAGCGCGAACGCCTTTTCGCTTCCGCGATAGTCGCTCGAAAAGAGGCCGCTGTCCGCATTCAGAATGCAAGCGAGCGTCAAGCGCTCGAAGTGGTGCCCCTTGGCGAGTATCTGCGTGCCGACCAGGATGTCCGCCCGCTCGGCGTGGCGAAGCAGACTTTCCAGTTTGCCTCTGCCGCGCACAGCGTCGCTGTCCAGACGCAGTATCCGCGCGTTAGGAAGGCGCGCAACCAGCGTGGCCTCGACGCGCTGGGTGCCGCGTCCGAACGTCTGCAGGTCGAGATTGCCGCATTGTGGACAGGCGCGGGGGATGTCCGCGGCGAGGCCGCAGTGATGGCAGCGCAATTTGCGCTCAGCCAGATGCACCACCATGTGCGCGGAGCAACGCTCGCAGTCCTTCACCCAGCCGCACGCGGGACAGGCGAGCGCGGGAGCATAGCCACGGCGATTCAGGAAAACCAAGGACTGCTCGCCTCGCGCGAGGCGCTGGCCAAGCGCTTCCAGGATCGGAGCAGCGAGCCCGTCCTGAAGCGGGTGCTTACGAGTGTCGACCAAGCGTATCGGGGGCAGTACTGCGCGTTCTATTGCACGGTGGGTAAGCCGGATGAGTTCGTACTTGCCCGCCAACGCGCGACGGTAGGTCTCCAGAGCTGGCGTCGCCGAGGACAGCAATACCGGTACGCCAGCCGCGCGGGCACGCACGATCGCCAGATCGCGAGCGGAGTAGCGCAGGCCTTCCTGCTGTTTGAATGAGGCGTCCTGTTCCTCGTCGACGACGATGAGTCCCAGGTTGGGCATCGGCGTGTACACCGCGAGCCGGGTGCCCAGCACGATGTCGGCGCGTCCGCGCTGCGCCCGTAGCCACCCATGGGTGCGCTCGACCTGCGGCATTGCGCTCGTCTGGACAGCGAGGCAGGCGCCGGGGAAGCGGCTGCGAAACAGAGTCTCCAGGGCGGGCGTAAGGGCGATTTCCGGGACCAGCACCAGAGCCTGTTTGCCCCGAGACAGCGCCTCTGCGATCAGCCTGAGGTAGACCTCGGTCTTCCCGCTGCCGGTTACGCCAAAAAGCAGGCTCACCCGGAATCCGGAGAGCCCTTGCCTCAGGGTGGCGAGAGCGCTTTCCTGCTCCGGTGTCAGGCGGTGCGCAGGGATGAAGTGCGGGTTGCTTCCTTCGGAAATGACGATGTTGATCCAGCCAGCCTGCAGGCATCGCGTCAACAGGCTCCTCGCTCCGCGAGCCACGCCGGTAAGATCCGCTGCCGGTGCGCTGCCCTGGGAGAGCCGCGAAAGGATTGCGACGATGCGCGTTTTCCTGCGAGGCATCTCCTCAAGCTTGGCTGTCCCGGCTGCGGTGATGGCATAGCTCTCGGGCTCGCGCGGCACCGGGCTGGCGCTGCGCAGCCGCGGAGGTAAGGCCGTCATGACCACTTCCCCGAGAGGACGGTGGTAGTAGTCGCTGCAAAACTTCGCCAAGGCCAGCCACTCGGGCGAAAGCGGGGGAACGTCGCGAATGATCCTCTCGACCTGGCGCAACCTTCCTTCGGCGAGTTCCGATCGCGCGGCGATGCCGATGATCAGCCCGACGATGCGCTTTTTTCCGAACGGCACCAGCACACGACAACCGATATCGGCAGAAGTCGCCTCGCCCGACCGATAGTCGAACAGTCTCGGCAGCGGAATGTCCAGCGCCACTCGCACGATCTCCATCGATATCGAGGTTGGCTCGCGAGCGGGTTCCGGACCCTCAGCGACAGGGCTCTTGCGCGACGTGCTTGGTTCTACGGCACTTTTTTCTTTCTTCACAGAATTTGTGAGTAACTTTGTGAGTAAGCGCTGGAGACGACGCTAACTCGTGCCCCCGCAAGGAAATTTCGGTATTGCTCAAAATGATGGCGCGACAGAATACATCGGTAATACAGCAACTTGAAGATATTCCCTCTGGAATCCCGCGAAACGTCCCGTCCGGCGCGGTGTTTCGAGGGGTGTTGTGTATAAGTCAAGTCGCGCAGGGCGCGCTTCAGGTCCGAAGCGCTACCCCGGCTGATGGAATTTCGGACTCGCCTGGTGGACGGCGTCAACCAGCGCTGCCACATTTTCCGGCATCGCGAACTGGGGAACGCCGTGACCCAGGTTGAACACGTGACCCGGACCAGCTCCGAAAGCGTCGAGCGTCCTGATCGTTTCGCTGCGCACTACCTCGGGTGACGACAGGAGAACCAGGGGATCCAGATTTCCTTGCAGCGCTACGTGAGCGCCGACGCGCCGGCGTGCCTCGCCCAGGTCCATGCTCCAGTCCAGGCCGACACAATCGCAGCCGGATTGGGCGATCGTCTCCAGCTGTTGTCCGCCGCCCTTGGTAAAGACAATGATGGGTATACGCTGGCCATCTTTCTCGCGAGGGAGGCGGGACACTACCTCCGTGATGTAGGCAAGCGAGAATTCCCGATAGCTCCGGGCAGACAGGCTCCCGCCCCAGGTGTCGAAGATCATGATGGCCTGGACACCGGCCTCAATTTGAGCCGTCAGGAGATCCGCCACCGAGCGGGTGTTGAGGGCAAGTAACCGGTGCAGCAAGTCCGGACGCCGGTAAAGCATGGTCTTGATGGTTCGCCAATCATTGCTCGCCCCGCCTTCGATCATGTAGCAGGCCAGCGTATACGGACTGCCGGCGAACCCGATGAGGGGTACGCGTCCCGCCAGAGCGAGTTGGATCTCGCGGATGGCATCGGTAACATAGCGAAGGTGCCGCGTCGGATCGGGCACCTGCAGCCCTGCGATCGACGTTTCATCGCGTAGTGGCCGTTCGAAGCGGGGGCCCTCCCCCTCGGCGAAATGCAAGCCCAGCCCCATCGCGTCGGGGATCGTGAGAATGTCGGAGAACAGGATGGCAGCATCAAGGGGAAACCGCGCCAGTGGCTGCAGGGTGACTTCGGTCGCAAGCGAGGGCGTCTTGCACAGCGTCAGAAAATCGCCGGCACGCTTGCGCGTCTCGTTGTATTCGGGGAGATAGCGTCCCGCCTGGCGCATCAGCCACACTGGCGTGTACGGGGTCGGCTGTCTGAGCAACGCCCGGATCAGCGTGTCGTTCTGCAGTTTTGGCAAGGTCGGACTACTTCTTCATCAGGCGCTGCGTGATGAACCGCCACTCTCCGGCGGTCACCGGGGTGATCGAAAGCCGGTTTCCCGGCCGGAGAGTGCGCATCCCCGCCAGCTCCCGATGGGTGCGCAACTCGCCCAAACCGACGAGCCGGGTCTTTCTTTCGAACTGAACGTCCACGTTGAACCAACGCGGCGATTCGCGCGTCGCGGCCGGATCGAAGTAAAGACTCTTGCGGGCGAACTGGCTCGCGTCCGGATAGGGCGCCGAGGCGACACGGGCGATTCCGGCGATGCCGGGCTCGGGACAACTGGAATGGTAGAAGAAGACCTTGTCGTGCAGGCGCATTTCTTCGCGCATGTAGTTGCGGGCTTGATAGTTCCGCACGCCAAACCACGCTGTGGTCTGGCGGGGAGCCCCTGCGAGGTCGTCGATGCTGAACTCGTCAGGCTCGGACTTCATCAGCCAGTATGGCATCCGGAAATGAGATCGCGGCTGGACAAACGAAAACGCAGGCATTTGCCTGCGTTTTCGTTTGTCGGGGTGCCCCCCGCCGATGCCGTTTAATCCGATTCCTGAACCTTTCGGTTCAAGGTGGTCACATTCCGGTCACATCAGGTACATCCGCCTAGGGACGCGCACAACAGTGACGCTCGAGTTTGCAACCAAATTCAAGCTGTTGGTTCAAGAATTATCCGGACCTTGACGTACACCACAGGGGACAATCTCTCGTGCGCCGCTTTAGATCAGGCTTTCCTGCGGGGCGAGTGCCTGATCGAGCGCCGCCTCCATTGCGGCCATTCTACGCTTGAGACTGTCCATGTCAAAGCCGACTGAATTGTTTCGGGAATTTAGCAGTTCGTTGGCAATGTTCAGCGCTGCCATCACGGCGATGCGCTCGGCGCTTGCCACGCGGCCCGCGGTCTTGATCTCGGTCATTTTCCGGTCCAGGTAGGCCACCGCCGTCAGCAGCGCGCTACGCTCGTCCTCCGAGCAGGACACTTTGTAGGTCCGGCCCATGATTACGACGTCCAAGGTCTTCGGTTTCGGGTTCATCCGAAGGCAGGCTATTCTGGGATTTGCTTCAGCAGGGTCTCAAGCCGGGAGCGCGCGCCGTCGATTTTTTCCGCGAGTTGGCGCTTGTCACCCTGCAACGCCGCCAGCTGCTGACGCAGGCCGCGATTTTCGTCGCGCAGTCGTTTGCACAACTGCGCCGCTTGCCGCACTTTTTCCTCGAGTGCCGCCAGTTCGCTGTCCATCGGCACACTATAGTTTGGAAAATCCTGTTAAGTCAAGGCGTAAGGATTTCTTTTCAATGTAGATTCCCAACCCTGGAAGCGATCAGATTCTGCGGACTTGTGTTGTACAATCAACGCGCTCGTTCGAGGTGTCCCGGCGCGTTTTTCGTGCCGGGCTGAAACGGGAAAGAGGTGCGGGTTCCAGTCGATCGAGGGGCGAATCCCTCCCCGGAGATTCCCTGCCGGGAAGATCGGCTTTCAAGATCCCTAGGCCTCTGCTGCCCCCGCAACGGTAAGTGTGCGCGGGCGTATCACTGCGGTCGCAACCCGGCGCTTTCCGCCGGGTTCAAGGCCCAGCCACTGCGAGCGCCAGCTCGCGGGAAGGCGATACGCCCGATCCCACAAGCCCGGAGACCGGCCTCGATCGATGGTCGAAAATGCCGCGGGGCGTGGCGTGATGCCGGTT
>JBGPTG010000119.1:0-9408 GCA_041490545.1 Gammaproteobacteria bacterium | reverse complement strand
CCAGTCGCCTTCGGGCGCCTTGCCCGGGCGCGCGCGGATCACGTGAGTCACCACCTTGCCGCGCGTGGCGCGCTTCACGCCGAGGTCGCGGTACTCGAAGTAGTTGCGCAGGCCGCGCCGGGAAAACGTCGCGCCGGCGACGTGGCTCACGACAGCACGCTTTGCCTTTCGTTTCGTCGAAGCCGAGTTTGCTTTCGCCATCGCTGCCCTCCTCATTCCGGTTCGATTCCCGCGAGCTTCACCATCTCGGCGTACGCCTTGATCTCGGATTCGACGTAGGCCCTGAATTCCACCGGCGAATCGCCGACCGGCAGCAGGCCCTGCGCCACCAAGCGCTCGCGCACCTGCTGGTTGACCAGCGCGGAGCGGACCTCGCCAGAGAGTTTCGCGAGAATGTCGGCCGGAACGCCGGCGGGCGCGAACAGCCCGAACCAGCCGGCGTCGATCTCCATCCCGGGAACCCCCGCCTCGGCGAGCGTCGGCACCTCCGGCAGGTAGGCGGCCCGCGTGCGCCCGGTGACGCCGAGCGCGCGCAGCTTGCCGGCCTTGATCTGGGCGAGCGCGAGCGACGCGTTGGCGAACATCACCTGGATCTCCCCGCCGAGCAGCGCGCCGATCGCGGGCCCGCCGCCTTTGTACGGCACGTGCACCATGCGGGCTCCGGCGCGCGCGTTGAACAGCGCGCCCGCCAGGTGAATGGTGTTGCCGATGCCAGGCGACCCGTAGGCGATCTTGCTGTCGGGCTTGCTCGCGAGGGCGATGAGTTCCTGGACCGACTGCGCCGGCACCACCGCATTCACGGTGAGGATGAAGGCGTCCAGGGCGCAGAGGTTCGAGACCGGCGTGAAATCCCGGAGCGTGTCGTAGGGAAGCTTCTTGTAGATGCTCGGATTGACGACGAACGAGGCCGACACGAGGAGCAGCGTATGCCCGTCGGGCGCGGCCTTCGCGACCGCCTCGGTGCCGACGATGCCGTTGGCGCCGGTGCGGTTTTCGACGACGAACGGCTGCCCCGTCTGCGCGGACAACTGCTGACCGACGACGCGGGCGATGGTGTCGGGCGCGCCCGCGCCGAAGGGCACGATGACGCGCACCGCGCGCGCCGGGTACTGGCCCCAGGCGCCCGACGCGCACAGGCACGCGAGCGCCGCCGCGGCGATGCGCAAACTCATCGCGCTACATGCCTTTGGCCGCATAGACGATCTTTCCGCCTACGATGGTCATGATCGGCTTGATGTCCTTGATCTGGTCGGCCGGAACCGCGAAGTAATCGCGGTCGAGCACCAGCAGGTCGGCGTACTTGCCGGCCTGGATCGAGCCGATGTTGTTTTCCTGGAAAACGAAGTGGGCATTGCTGCGCGTGTGCGCGATGAGCGCCTCGGCGCGGCCGACGCCCTGGCGGTTGACCTTGCGCCCACCGATCATGCGCCCGGTCACCGCGAACGACAGCGTGTAGAACGGGTTTGAGGGGGTCACCGCGGTCGCATCCGAGCCGAGCCCCCAGAGGATGCCACTGTCCTGCACGCGGCGGAAAGGCGGCATCTCCCAGGCGCGCTCGCCGTGCACCTGGTGCATGAGCGCGCCCTGGATCAGCGGGCGGCTGTGCAGGCCGGCGTACATGCCGAGGCGCTTCATCCGCGCGAGCTGCGCGTCGGTGACCTGGTCGAGATGCGAAAACGCCCAGCGCAGTCCCTTGATCGGCTCGACCTTGTTGATCGCCTCGTACTCGTCGAGGTAGGCGTCGATGGCATTCTGCATTTCGGCGTGGGCGTTGAGGAACATGCCGCCTTCGGCGACGGCGTGCGCGATGCGGCGCACTTCGCGCATGTCCTCGGGCCGCACGACGAAATCGTTGCGCAGCAGGCTGGTGGTCGCGGGCGAATACACCGATTCGCCCCAGCCGATGTTCTCGAAAGTGTCGCTGCCCTGGAAAGGCGTGTGCTGCCGGATCTCGCCAATCACCTTGTCCACCTCGGCGGGCGTCGCCGGCTGGCGGACGGTCGTCCAGAAGACGCGCGCGTTCAGCTCGCCGCGGTCCGCAAGCGTCTGGTACGCCTCGTAGTGCTTTTCGTTCACGCCGCGGCCGCCGGCGTCGTACCAGGCGGTGATCCCCATCGCGTTCAACTGGGCGACGTAATTGCGCACGTTCGCGAGCCACTGCTCCTTGTCGGGCAGCGGAATCCTCGACGCAACGAAGGCAACGCCGCCGGCGTTGCGCACGATCCCCGTGGGCGTGCCGCCCGCGCCCCTCTCGATCTTCCCGCCGCGCGGGTCGGGCGTCGTCGCGTCGATGCCGGCCGCCTTCAGCGCCGCGCTGTTGAGATAGCTGTGGCTGTAGATCGCCTGCAGCACCACCGGGTTGCCGGGCGCGATGCGGTCGAGCTCCTCCAGCGGAAAACCGCGCGGGTCGTCGGTGAACTGTTCTTCGGACCAGCCGCCGAGCGTCGCGATCCATTCACCGGGCTTGGCAGCGCGCACGCGCTCGGCGAGCATGGCGAGCGCCTGCTTGCGCGAGGTGACGCCGTCGAAGCGCAGCTCGTCGTGCTCGGGCGCGCGTATGAAGTGCGCGTGGTTGTCGATCAGCCCCGGGATCACCGTGTGCTTCTTCAGGTCGATGAGCCTGGTGCCGCGCCCCTGCAACTCGAGCACGTCGCCGTTGTTGCCGACGGCGACGATGCGCTGTCCGCGGATGGCAACCGCCTGCGCGATCGCGAAGCGGCCATCCACCGTGACGATCCTGCCGTTGAGCAGGATGGTGTCGGCCGGCTCGGCGGCGTGCGCCTGCGGGGCGAGCGCGCCCAGCAGCAAGGATGCCGCGGCGGAGACGGCGCGGAGCCATCGCGTGATTCGATCTCGTTTCATGCCGTAGATCTCCCTGTCGAATGCGGATTCCACCGTTTCGTCCATCAGGCCGACACGATGCAGCTGGCGAGCAGCGCGCCAACCAGCACCGCTGTAAACAACAGGCGCGGGCCGGGGTCGCTGCGCAGGCGCCGCCACACGCCGACCGGCCGGGGGGCACGCGCGAGCAGGGCGCGATCGGCTTTCGCCGGCGCCGCCAGGCGCTCCACCGCGGCCGCGGAGTCGAACTGCCGCGACAGCGGCATGCGCGTGTCCGAGACGATGGCGCGCGCGGCGGGCGCCGATACCGCCCTGCCGCCGACCGATTCCATCTTCATGGTCCGGGTCGTATCCCTCGCGTTGTCGTCCCTCGAGGCCGCGCGCACCCGCCCGCGCAGCTCGGCCAGCGACGAACGCAGATCGGCGGCCATTTCGTAGGCGTCCTGGTAGCGCACCGCGGGATCCTTCTTGAGCGCCCGCGCCAGCACGAAGTCGAGGAGCGAGGGCACCTGCGGATTGAGACGGCTCGGCGCCACCGGCTCGGCGGTGGCGATCTTGTGCATGATCTGGGTCGCGTCCTCGCCGGTGAACGGCGCGGCGCGCGTGAGCATCTCGTAGAGCACAATGCCCAGTGAAAAGATGTCGGAGCGGTGGTCCACCGGCAGACCCGCCACCTGTTCCGGCGACATGTACTTCGGAGTGCCGAGCACCACGCCGGTGCTGGTCTTGTGGTCGGAAGCGCGCATGCGCGCGATGCCGAAGTCCATGATCTTCGCCTGGCCGCGGGCGACCAGCATGATGTTGCTCGGTTTGACATCGCGGTGCACGACGCCGTGCTCGTGTGCGAATCCCAGCCCGTCGGCGACCTGCCCGGCGATGTCGACGACGTCGATCAGCGGGATCGGCCCCTCCAGCATGCGCGTTCGCAGCTCGGTGCCGTTGAGCAGCTCCATCGCCATGTAGGCGATGTCCTTCTCCTCGCCGAAGTCGTACACCGTGACGATGTGCGGATGCGTCAGGCGCCCCGCGGCCTTGCCTTCCATGACGAAGCGCTTGCGGTACTCCTCGCGCTCGGGCTCGTCGTCGGAGAGGCCGATCGTCTTGAGTGCCACCGTGCGCCCCAGCGCCGGATCCTCGGCCTTGTACACCAGGCCCATCGCACCGCGGCCGAGCTCGCCGGTGATCTTGTAGCGCCCGATCTGCTTGAGCTTCGCCACGTTGCGCCCTCTAACCCCTGGCCTTGTCGCGCGCCGCCTTGCCCCTGGGGGGAGGCGCGATCTGACTGGGCGGCACTTCCCAGAACCTGAGCCGGGCGAGAGCCGCGCTCGCGTACCCGGCGCCCTTCGCCTGCAGGCCGCCGAAGAATTTCTCCTGGCCCTCGAGCGAAATGCGGTACGCGACGCCGGCGGCGAGAAAGGCGACAACCGCGACGACAGCGAGCGCGGCAAAGCGCAGCTGGCGGCGCTGCGGCCCGCGCAGATCGGGCCCGAACAGTTCGTGCGAACGCAACCCCGGATCGGTGAGAACCCCGGCGGGCGCGAGGCAGATCTCGGCGCCCGGGCTGGCGTCGGCGAGGGCATCGCGAAAAGCGCGCGAGGCGAGCAGGCGCGAAGGCGCAGCGAAGTCCGCGATGTTCGCCGCAACCGAGATGCCGTCGCCGTTCATGCCGTCGTCGCCCTTGCCGCCGTCGGCGAGCTGCACCGCCCCGTGGTTGATCCCGACCGACAACGGCAGCCCCGCCGCGTCCGCGGCGAGCGCGCGCTCACCCGCCCGCAGCGCGCCGGCCGGATCGCCCAGCACGACGATGGCGGCGCCGTCGGACGCGTCGAGCACGATGCGGCCGGTGGCGCCGATTTCCGCCGTGATCACGGCGATCACGGCCTCGAGCTGGGCGCGCAGCCGCATCTGGTCCATGACCGGGCGGCGGGCGAACTCCTGGATCTTGAGAAAGGCGACGCTGGCGCGCACTGCCGTGGCGCCGGGTGTTGTTGTCATGCGCGAAGCATGAACGGTTTCAGTGTCATGCACGAAGCATGACGGGTTTCCCCGGCTTTGAAAAGGCCGGACCCGCCTGCTGCGGCGGCAAGCCGATTCGATCCACGGCAATCGGTCTGCGCTATCATGCAAACCTGCCAGAATCGAGAGGAGCACGACCCGTGAAGACTTCCGCCCGCTTGCTCGCCGCGCTCGCGGCGCTGTGGTGCTGCGTTGGCACCGGCACCGCACTCGCACAGGCCTATCCGAATCATCCGATCCGCGTGATCATTCCCTGGCCGCCGGGCCAGGCCACCGATCTCGCTGCGCGCATGGTGTCGGAAAAGCTGGTGCCGGTGCTCCGGCAACCGCTCGTCGCCGACAACAAGCCCGGCGCGGGCGGCACCATCGGCTCGGAAGCCGCGGCCAGGCAGCCTGCCGACGGCTACACCCTGCTCGCCGGTTCGAGCGGTCCGATCTCGATCAGCCCCAACGTGCAGAAACTCGGCTACGATCCGCTGAAGGATTTCGCGCCGATCAGCCTGCTCGCGATCAATCCCTTCGTGCTCGTCGTCAATCCTTCCATCCCGGCGAACAACGTGAAGGAGCTGATCGCCCTGCTGCGCGCAAATCCGGGAAAATATTCGTTCGCCTCCTCGGGCTCGGGCGCGACCAGCCACCTGATGACGGTGCTGTTCAACGCGATGGCCAAGGTGGACGCGGTGCACGTTCCCTACAAGGGCAGCGCGCAGGCGGTCACCGACGTAGTCAACGGCCAGGTCGCCTACACCATCGAGACCGTCCCGGGGGTCATCAGCTTCGTCAAGTCCGGGCGCCTGAGAGCGCTCGCGGTGTCGAGCGCGAAGCGCTCCAGCGCGATGCCGGAGCTCCCGACGATCGCCGAGGCCGGCGGGCTGGAGGGTTACGACATGGCCGGCTGGATCGGCTTCATGGCGCCCGCGGGAACGCCGGCAGCGGTGACCGAGCGTCTCGCCGCCGAATCGCGCAAAGTACTCCAGGACGCGGATATCCGGCAGCGCTTCCTCGGACTGGGACTCGAGCCGGCGGGCAACACGCCGAAGGAATTTGCCGAGTTCATGAGAAAGCAGAACGAGCGCTACGCCGCCGCGGTCAAGCTCGGCAACGTCAAGGCAGACTAAAGGCGATGCGATTCGACTGGTCGAAACTCGGCGGCCGGACGCCGCCGCCATCGCTGGTCGACGCGCGCCTGCTCGCGCATCACGCCCTGCAGTGGGTGGCCAGGGCCGGGCGCGCCAACCTGCGACCGGCCGCCGACGACGCGCATTCGAGCGTCGAATGGCACGCCGCGCTGTCGGCGCTCGTCTCGCAGCCGTTCCAGGCGAGCGGGGGCGAGGTTCGCGCCGGGCTGCGCGTCGCCGGCTTCGCGCTCGTCGTGCTGCGCGGCGAAGCCGTCATCGACGCGTTCCAGCTCGAGCGCAAGACCGACGCCGAGGCCGGCGCGTGGATCGATTCCAAGCTCCGGACGCTCGGCCTGAAACCGGCGGGCGGCGTGAAGCTGCCGTACGCCGTTCCCGATCACGCGGTCGCCCGCGGGGCGGGGTACGATACGAGCAGCGCCGGGCGCGAACTGGGCGAGCTTGCGCGCTGGTTCGCCGGCGCAACCGATCTGCTCGACGAATTCAAGGCGAAGCTCGCGGGCCCGCGCGCCGGACCGGTCCGCTGCTGGCCGCATCATTTCGACATCGCCACGCTGGTGCCGCTGCGCGGCGATGCCGCGGGCGTCGGGATCGGGCTCTCCCCGGGCGACGAGTTCTACGCGCAGCCCTACGCTTACGTCAGCCCCTGGCCGCGTTTCGATTCGGAGGCCCTGCCGTCCCTGCCGGCGCCGGGGCACTGGCACACGCAGGGATTCTTCGGCGCGGTGGCGACCGGGGAGGAAATCCTCGCGCTGAAGAACCGCGGACCCGAGTTGCTCGCCTTTGTCACCGCCGCCTTCGAGATCGCCCGCGCGCGCCTGCGCGCCTAGCTGCGCCGCTGGATGGTCAGAGTCATAGGAGTGTGCAAATGCTGAAAATCGCGCTGGCGGCCGCGGTCGCCTTTTCGTTTGCACCGCACGCGCGGGCGCAGGAGTACCCCGCAAGGCCGGTCCACGTGTACGTCCCCGCCAGCCCGGGCGGCGGGTCGGACGTCGCGGCGCGGCTGGTGGCGCCCAAACTCGCCGAGGCGCTCGGGCAACCGTTCCTGGTGGAGAACCGCGTCGCCTCGGGCGGAGTCGTCGGCACCACGCAGCTGGCGAAGGCGCCGGCCGACGGCTACACCCTCATGATGACCTTCGACACGTTCGCTTCTAACCCGCACATGTACAAGGACCTGACCTACGACGTGGTCAGGGACTTCGCGCCGGTAATGCTGGTGACGCGCTATCCGCAAATCCTGGTGGTGCATCCGAGCCTCAAGGTGAGGACCGTTCCGGAATTCGTCGCTTACGCGAAAGCGAACGGGGCAAAACTGAATTACGGTTCCGCCGGGCCGGCGTCCTCGAGCCGCCTCGCGTTCGAGCTGTTCAAGGACGTGGCGGGGATCGAGATGCAAGCGGTTCACTACAAGGGCGGCGGGCCGGCGATCAACGATCTCATCGCCGGCACGGTTCAGGTCCTGCTCATCCAGGCGGGCGGCGCGGTCGGGCAGAACGTGCGATCGGGCAAGCTCGTCGGCCTCGCCACCAGCGGCCGGCAGCGCTCGCCGCACTTTCCCGACCTGCCGGTCATCGCCGACTACTATCCGGGTTTCGAGACGACCTCCTGGGTGGGGCTGATCGCGCCTGCCGGCACGCCGCGCGGCGTCATCGACAAGCTCAACGCCACGCTGGCCAGGATTCTCGCCAGCGCCGACATGAAGGAGAAATTCGACGTGCAGGCGGCGGAGATCGTCGCGAGCACGCCGGAGCAGTTCGGCGAGCTGATCAAGTCCGAAACGGCGAAATGGGGCAGGATCATCCGCGAAAAGGCGATCCGCATCGATTGACCTCTGGCGCGCGTTGTTTGATGCGGGCGCGCCTAGGGGCTGCGGGCACTGCCGGTCACGCCCAACTCCTCGCCGATCGGCCGGCCCGGGTAGTGGAACGCCATCGGCCCGTCGGGCTGCGCGTGCATGAACTGCCTGACGTAAGGGTCCTGCGACGCGAGGATCTCCTCCGGTGTGCCCTCGCCGGCGACGACGCCGTCGGCGATCACGTAGACGTAGTCGACCAGCTTCACCGCCTCGCTCACGTCGTAGCTCACCACGATCGAGGTCGCGCCGAGCGAGTCGTTCAGCTGCCGGATCAGGTTCGCGATCACGTTGATCGAGATAGGATCGAGCCCGGCGAAGGGCTCGTCGTACATCGCGAGCATGGGATCGATGGCGATCGCCCGCGCCAGCGCCACGCGGCGCGACATGCCGCCGGAGAGCTCGCTGGTCGCCAGTGCGTGCGCGCCCCGCAATCCCACGGCGTGCAGCTTCATCAGCACTATGCGGCGCAGTACGCTCTCGGGCAGGCGGTAGTGCTCGCGCATGGGAAACGCGATGTTTTCGTACACCGACATGTCGCTAAAGAGGCCGCCCGCCTGGAACATCAGCCCCATCTTGCGGCGCAGCGCATACAGCGCGCGGGTTTCCAGTTCATGAACCCTTTGCCCGTCGACATCGATGCTGCCGCGGTCGGGCTTCAGCTGCCCGCCGATCAGGCGCAGCAGCGTCGACTTGCCCGAACCGCTCGCCCCGAGGATCGCAACCACCTTGCGGCGCGGGATCCTCAGGCTCACGCCCTTCAGGAGCTTGCGCGGTCCATAGGAGAACTCGACTCCCGAAATCTCGACCAGGTTGTCGTCGGAGGAATTCATCGATACCACCTCATTCGCGTTGCAGGAGAGCGACCGTGCCCAGGCCGCCGTCGGCACAGATGCTCACCACGGCGCGGCTGCCCGGTGCGAGCGCCGCGAGTTCCTTGACCGCCTGCGAGAGGATGCGCGCGCCGGTCGCACCGAACGGATGGCCGAGCGCGACCGAGCCGCCGCGCGGGTTGAGCCGCTCCCAGGGAAACTTGCCGAGGCTCGCGTTCACGCCGGCCTTGTCGCGCAGGAACGGAGCGTCCTCCAGCGCCGCCACGTTGCACAACACCTGGGCGGCAAAGGCCTCGTGGATTTCCCAGAGCGCGACATCGGCGTAGCCGAGGTTGTTTCGAGCGAGCAGGCGCGGAATGGCATACGCGGGCGCCATCAGCAGGCCCTCCTTGAAAATGTCCACGGCGGCGATTTCCCAGTCGATCAGCCGCGCGCGCGGCAGGGACGCGGGCAGGCGCTTCAGGCCCGCGCCGGTCGCGACCCAGAGCCCGGCCGCTCCGTCGGTGAGCGGGGAGGAATTTCCTGCGGTGATCGAACCCTTGCCACTCTTCCCGTCGAAGGCGGGCTGCAGTTTCGCCAGGCGCTCGAGGCTCGTGTCCGCGCGCGGGAAGCCGTCGCGCGAGGCGCCCTGCGCGGGCACGATCAGATCGTCGAAGAACCCGGACGCCTGCCCGGCGAGCGTCTTCTGGTGGCTCGCCAGCGCGAGCCGGTCCTGGGCGTCGCGGGGAAT